>JAFVXX010000116.1 GCA_017500905.1 Clostridia bacterium | reverse complement strand
GGGCGTTTGAGGTATTTGTGGGGGTAGTTGGGCTTTACTTGCTGACGCACCCTGCCTATTGCCATACAGCCGTTGGGAAGGTTGCCATCTACCGTGGTGCCACAGGCAACAAACACGTCGTCGCCAATTGTTACAGGGGCAATTAGGTTGCTGTTGCACCCTACAAAAACGTTGTTGCCCACCGTTGTGTTGTGCTTTGCCGTGCCGTCGTAGTTGACAACGATTACACCGCAACCAACGTTGCAGTCTTCGCCAAAGGTGGCGTCGCCAAGATACGCCAGGTGGCTTGCCTTTGTGCCACGTCCCAAGGTGGCGTTTTTGGTTTCTACAAAGTTACCCACCCTGCAGTTGTCTTGTACAACCGTGCCTTGGCGAAGATGCGCAAAAGGCCCAATTTGGCAATTGCAGCCAACAACGGCACCATCAAGATTGCTGCTGTCAATCATTGTGCCACTGCCTATGGTGCTGTCGACAATGCTGCAAAAGCTGCCCAGCATGACGTTGTCGCCCACCACCGTGTTGCCACGAAGCACCACAAAGGGTGCAATGGTTACGTTGCTGCCAAGCCTTACGGATGGCTCGATATATACCCAGGGTGAAAGGTTGCTCATTGTTGGTCTCCTTGTTGATTTAGTCTTGCCACCAGCACGGTGACGTCGTCCTTTGGCATGCTGTTGCATTGCCTAAGCACCATTGAAAGCAAATCGTTGGCTATCACTTGGGGATTGACCAGCACGGTTTGCGCAAGACAATTTGCCAGCAAATCGGCATTGCCTACGCTGTCCCAAGCGCCGTCGCTAAGCAGCACCACCACGTCGCCATCGCACAAGGCCTTGGTGGATATGGACGGCTTGGTTTCATCTAATATGCCAATGGGCAAGCTGCTGCCGCACACGTACTGCACCTGACCACCACACTTAACCATGCCGTTGCTTGCACCCAACTTGATGAAGTCGGCAAGGCCGGTTTGTAAATCCACAACGCAAACGTCAACAGCAGTAAAGGTTTCGGTGTTGAAGCTGCCCAGCAGCTTGTTGACGCAATTAAGTATGACGTCGTTGTCAAAGCCTGCCTTGTAAAAGTTTTCTATCAAACCAATGGTTGTGTCGCTCATTTTTTCCGCCTCTGCGCCACTACCCATGCCGTCACATACGGCAAACATAACCTTGCTGTCGCCAACCTTTACAAAGCTGTGCGTATCGCCCGAAAGGCTACTGCCCTGCTTGGTGGCACTTGCCACGCCATAATTGACACAAAAGCGTGGCTTGGGCGCAAGATACAAGCAAATCCATTTGTCGCTGGAGGTGGACTCCACCTTTTGCACCTGCATTTGCTTTTTGACGGCATTAGAAACTATGCGCTCGACAACGGCTTGCTCGTAGTCGGCACGGGCAACGGTGACAATTACGGAAACGCTGTCGCCCTGCTCCAAAAAAATTGTTTCCTTGGTAAGCACGTTGTGAAAGGTAAGGTCCTCGGCAATTTGCTTTTCCTTGGATTGGTCAAAGACAATCTTTGTTTTGCAGTCGTTGGCAAGATTTTGCATAATTTGCGATACTCCTCCCAGCTGCTCTCCAATAAGCAGCCTGTTGCCGTCCGTCTCCTTGCTTTTTTTGATAAAGCTCAAAAAGCTTTCGGCGTGGGTGTTGATGGTTGACAAAATGAAGCTTAGCCTGTCGCACCTAAAGGACAACGTGGGTGAAATATCCAAAATAGTAACCTTGCCACGGCTTAGGGCGCACTCGGTGAGCCTAAGCAGGCTGGACTCGGTGTTTTCCAGATTGTTGCGCCAGCAATTGCTTTTTTGCTTGCAATCGTTGCATACGCTTGCCTGCACCTGCTTGACGATGGCAATTTGAGCGTCCTGCTTGCTTACAGCCTGCATTGCCATGGATACAAAGGTGCTTTTCATTGCAAAAAATACGTCGGACAGGCGGTAAAGCTTTTGCGACAGGCTTTTGCAAAAGTTGGTAATTACCATACGCCCCGAATATTGCTGCTTTTGACATAGCATGTCTGCTGCGTTGCGTATCACCTTGCCGGGCACTAAGCAAAACGCCGTTGCCGAAACAAAGGTAGGCAGCAGGCTGTATACTGTAAAGTTGGGGTATATATCAAACAGGTAAGCAAACAGCACGTCGCAAATTACCACTGCCACTGCCGATACAAACCTGTTTAGGTTGTTCATCAGCACGCACGAAAGGGCCATTACGACGTACATACAGGGCACCTCAAAGGCAAAATACACCAACAAATGGCCTACGCCAAACAAAGTGGCTGCAACAAACGCCGTTTGGTTGTCCACCGTAACCGAAACAAACAGCAAGGCAAAGGGCACCACAAGCTGAAGCACGTTGTAATCAAACACGGTGAACTTTGCCAATGCGTAGCTTAGCACCACGACAAACAGCCCAATGGCAATTTTTTCGTCCAATGCCGGCTGGTAGCGTAGCCCTCGGACCAGCACAGCCCTGTAGGTGTAGATGCAAACGTAGGTAAAGGCAAAGCCCACAACAAGCCAGCTTAGCTTGTCAAACAGGGCAAAGTAGCCATCCGTGCGCCAAACAAGGTAAAACACGTTGGCAACAACGTACAGCAATGCCACCGTCCACTTGTTGAAGCTGCGTTTGAGCAAGCGATATACCACCGTGCACGCCAGCACTACCAACGCCTTGCTGATTACTACCCAAATGGATGCCCCGTGCAGCAATCCACATATTACAAAAACTGCCGTGCAAAAGTAGACGTTGGCAAAGCAAACTCCACCAAGGTAGGCACCAAACAGCAGACTGCCGTCAAACAGGTTTTGACAAGCAAGCATAAACAGGGCAACCGAAAGATTGAGGCAAAGTTGTTTTTTTGTAAGTTTTTTAAGCAAAGTCAAACTCCTTTAGATGCTTTTGCCTCATTGTACCATCAATACAACGCAAAAAAAGGGCGACAAACACCCTTTTTTGACGAATTGAGCAACAAAAAAGCACCCAACCGCAGTTGAGTGCTTGTGTATCAATTTACTTGTTTGGGTAAATTACAAACTTTTGTGGCCACTTGTAATTGCCGTTGTACCATTGACTGTAAAAGGTCATTGCCGACAAGGTGTTGTAGCCGTCTTGGTAGTGGTCAAAGGTGTCGTGAGGGTCGGCAAGCACTACTACGTCGTCGTACACGTATGGAGTGCCCATGTCGTCGTAGCCAATGATTACTTCCCAGTGACCACTGTGTGGCTTGAAGCAAATCGTCAAAGGCATACCCTTGCTTAGTCCGTCCTTTGCCCAAGCAACAAAGGCTTGGTAGGTATCAAAGTAGATGTCGCCCTCCTTTTCGTAAGGGGTGATGGTTGCATCAAAGCCGTAGTGTTGCAGCATCTTTTGCAAACCAAATCTGGTTGTGCCAACACCCTTGATGTTGGGCTCGTTGGTGTTAAGCTCGTGATACTTGTCTACAAGGGCAATTTCGTTGTAGGTACCAACGATGTCGTGTCCGTAGTAGTTAAGCACCGACATTGTTGCAGCAATACCACAAGACGATGCCATGGTTTGTTGATATGCACGGTAATTGGTAAGCATAACACGGCTGGAGGTACTCTTCATGTTGTAGTAATCTACAAACTTGTAGTAAGTTTTGTCCAAGTGGTCGGACGAGCCGTTTTTCTCCTTGATGGAGCCATACAATAGGCCGTTGGTTGTGCCACCGTAGCTGCCGTCAGCATTAAGAAGCATGTGATGCTCGGGCACCTTTTGCGTAGGCATGGTGTCCGTTTCGACACGTTCAAAGGTAATTGGTGTCTTTGGGGTTACGATTACGTTTTCAAACGCACGGGTTTGGCTTGGAGTAATTTTTGTGCCGTCGTCGGTGTACTCGATGCTGTCAAACCACCATCTGTAAAAACGTCCCGAGCCACTTGTTGTGTAGCCGTCTTGGTAGTGGTCCCAGCCGTCCCATGGATCGGCAAAGATGATTACGTCGTCCTTGGGGATGCTGGGTGTGCCCATGTTGTCGTAGCCAATGATGACGTGCCAACCAACGTTGACGTCGTCTCTGTATCTAACCAAAACAAAGTTGCCATCGTTGATGTACATTTCCAACCACATGTTGAAGTCAGTAATTTTGTCATCGGTTGCTGCCGAGTACTCCACGTACTCTTCCGAAACTGCCTCGTAGCCAAGGTCGGTAAACAAATTTACAAGGCCGTCGGCCGTTGTTCCGTTGCCGTACACGGTGGCTTGGTTAAGCTGCTCGTACTTGTTTACCAATGCCAACTCGTTGTAGGTGTTTTTGACGTCTTCGCCAAAGTAGTTTAGTAGCATCAAAGCGCAAGCAACACCACTGCTATCCTTCATTGTTTGTTGATAAGGCGCAAAGTTGGGGAAAATTGTGCGAGTTGCCGTGCTTGGCATGTTGTAGTAATCGGGAGCGGTAAAGTACTGCGAGTTTTTTTGATCGTACATGCCGTTTAGTGGTGCGCCCTCGCCGTAGCGAGCTGCGTCAAGCGTGCCACCGTAGTTGCCGTCTGCATCCAAAATGAGATGCTTTTCGGGCAGCTTGCTGCAGCCTGTAAGCATACAGGTTGTCAAAGCAAACAACAACGCTGCCGTCAAAATTAGAGCAATGGATTTTTTCATAAGCCTTCTCCTTTTGTGTTTGTCAAAGCCCATTTAGGCTTGTTGTGTCAAAACTGAAACAATGGTGTCGAAAAGTATCTTTCGGCCGTGTCGGGTAGCACGGTAACTACCGTTTTGCCCGGACCAAGCAGCTTTGCAAGACGCTTTGCCACTACAACGTTGGTGCCGCTTGTAATGCCACAAGCAAGGCCTTCCAATTTGCCAAGCTGACGTGCCATTTCGATTGCCTCTTGGTCGGTGACGGTGACAACCTTGTCAAACACGCTGCAATCCAAGATGGGAGGCACCATTCCGTCGCCAATACCCATTTGAACGTGCGAGCCGATTTGCCCACCCGTCAAGGGCGATGCCGTTGCAGGCTCGATGCCCCAAATGACAATGTCGGGATTGATTTGGCGCAATGCCGTGCCAACGCCCGTCAGCGTGCCACCAGTGCCAATGCCGGCGCAAAATCCGTCGATTGTGCAGCCTGCTTGATTGACAATTTCCATTGCCGTTTGTTGATTGTGCACTTTGCAGTTTTCGGGGTTTTCAAATTGTTGAGGCCAAAAGTAATTGGGCTGCTTGCTCATTTTCTCTGCAAGAGCAAAGCACTTTTTGTAGCAGTCGTCCACCTTGCCCTCGTCGTGCACAAGCACAACCTCGGCGCCGTACAGCTGCACAAGCTTGCGCCTTTCCTCGCTTACCGAGTCGGGCATTACTACCACTACCCTGTTGCCCATCACTGCACCCACCAGCGAAATGCCAATGCCTTGATTGCCGCTGGTTGCCTCTACAATTACGGTGTCGTCGTTGATTAGACCACGACGCTTGGCGTCTTGTATCATTGCAAACGCCGTGCGTGTCTTGATGGAGCCACCTACGTTTAGGCCCTCTACCTTTACAAGTATTTGGGCGCTGTCTTTATCTACCACTCTGTTAAGCCTTACAAGTGGAGTGTTGCCAATTGCTTGCAATACGTTGTCTAAAATCATTTTGAAACTTCCTTAAAGCTATTTTATTCACGTTGCGGCACTTTTGCCACAAGCATTGCTTTAGCGAATTAAATTATACCCCACCAAGCATTTTTTGTCAATACAAAAAACACCTTTACAGGTGGCCTTTTAGCTATTTAAATTGATCTTTTACACTCTGCAAAAATACTACCATTCCCCCGTAATGTCTACCGTTTTGTTGTAAACAGAAACAAACGGTGCATTGTCGCCTTCTTCATCTACTTTGAAAAACAACCATTGATTGTTATCTCGGTCAAAATGATGATGCCCATTTTGAACGTATACTTCTACCCTTACACCATTGTCCATTTCGATTTTCAAATCATACAAAGGCGAAACCTTTATAGACGTTACAACTCCACCCACTATTTGGTCGTTGAATTTTTTAATAAAATAGTGTTCGTCGTTGTTAAACGCCTCTTCACCATCCCAATTTTGATAATCTAGCGTGGTCACAAGAATATCATTGTCCTTAATAATGCGTGTTAGCCCCAATGTGTGAAGAGCGTACTCTCCAAAGCCAAACGACATTACTTCAAAAATAGGCTTTAGATGATTAAGCTTTTTGCCTACTATTATATTAAGAAGGTTTTGCAAATGTTGTTGATAATTCATTTTTACTCCATTCATATCAATTATTGATCAAACCAAGCAACAAAGTTTTGCTCTGCAACCGAAATACGATCGTCAATTGCACATACTGCCAGTCCCAGACGTATGATGGCGTTGCGCAAATCGTCGTTTTGTCTTGCAATTGGCATTACGGTGCTTACGTAATCGCAATCGTACGAATCGCTGACGATGTCGCAAAACTCGCTGTAGCTGTAGTACTCGTCAAACAAGGTGTCGGTGACCTTTCTAAACAAGTCGTACTCTGCCTGAGTTGTACGGTCGTCTGCAGATGCAAAGCTGGCAAAAATTTGTGTCATTAGCCTTTTGGAGCGACCATAGCCAAAGTAAACCTCCAGCGTGTACTGAATTTCATCTGCGCTGTTGGTTGCAATGTTGTACAGCAGGCTGGGGTCCATATTGACGTATTCTCTAAAAGTGTTGTTCCAATCCATAGTTTGTTCTCCTTGCTTAAATATATTATATGCTTGTTGGACAAGGACTGACAGCCGTCCTTGTAAATTACTTCAAAATCATTTTGATTATGCCCGTTTGCCACCTATCCGGTAGTGCGTTTAGTAGTAGCAGCAAGGGGTTGCGATTGATTTTGTACACGTAGCGAGGGCGACGCTTGCTTAGTATCCTTGCCGTTTTGTTGGCAACCCTTTGCGGTGCAACGTTGCGTGCCTCCACCTTGTCGACAATGCCCTTAAACCTTGCTGCATTGCAGCTGTACAGCTGTGTGCCCGACACAAATTGGTCCAGCTGGCTGGTAGAGTCACCCAGCATGTTGGTTTTGACTGCACCCGGACGCAACACTACCACCTTGATGCCCAGCAGCTGCAGCTCCATGCGTAGCGAAAAGGCGTACTTTTCTACCGTGGACTTGGTTATGCCGTAAATGCCCGTAAAGGGCAATGGGTCAAGGGGTGCAAGCTCGCTGGAGGTAATTACAATTTTGCTGCCTTGCTTAAGCAAGGGCAAAAACGCCTTGTTTACCCTGTAGCAGCCAAAGACGTTGACGTCAAATATGCCTGCAAAGGATTTTTCGTCCATTTCCACAAGTGAATCCATACGGTAGATGCCGGCAAAGTGTACCACTGCAAACAAATTGTCGGTGTGACTTGCTACAACGTCAAATGCATGCTGCACGCTGGCTGTGTCCGTGACGTCCACGGCAAGGGGCAAAACGTTGTCAAACGGCTCGCTCAATTGTCTGTCCAAAGCAAACACAAAGTAACCACTGCTTGCAAGTTTTTCTACTACGGCACGGCCCATTCCGCCGTTGGCACCTGTTACTACTACGTATTTCATAAGCTTCTCCTAATAGTTACATTTTATAAAATTGTCAGCCTTTTGTCAAGAGACAACAAAAAAAACTCCACGATTGTGGAGTTTTTTTGTATTGATTTGCTTGTTAAGCTTGGCTTTGTTGTTGAAGCTCTTGTACAGCAGTTACGTAGTAGTTGTACATCTCCAACAAAAAGGCTTCAAAGTTGTTTACGTCTGTGCCTTGCAAAGCATTTTTAAGCTCGGTTACTTGTGCGCTTAGGTCAACCAAGTTTTGCAAAGTGATTTCGGCTGTTTTTGCTACGTATGCAAGGTAGGTTTGCTCCAGTTGAACAAGCTTTTCTGCAACGGGAACACATTGCTCGTTTAGTACAAGCTTGAAAAACTTGTCTACGTTGCCGTAGTAGTCGTTGTTTACGTCAAGTGCCATAAGCAGCATTTTGTCGCCTTGAGTCAAATCTCTAAACGAATTGATTGCAAGCATCACAGCGTCCGTGTAGATGTTGGTCAAGTTTTCTGGTGGGTTGTACCAAATTACAGGATATGCTTTGATCAAAAACTCTTCCAAATTGGTGTCAAAGTATATTTGAGCCAATGCGGTGCGAGAGTCCACCATTGCGCTGTACAGCAAATTGCCGTAGCTGATACGGTAGTAGTACATCAACCACTCCAACGTAACAAATGTTTGACCGTCCAATGGCACAAACTTGTTGTAGTAGAAGTTGTGTACAGCCTCTGCAGACGCATTTTCAATGATGTAGTCGCTTAGATACTCTGCGTATTCAAATGCCGAAAGGAAACGAACAACACCACGGTTTGCAGTCAATTCGCCTGCCGAAATTGCTCTTTCGATTTCTGCCATTTGGCTGATTGCATCGAGGATTGCTTGAACAAGTGGATTAAACTCTTCGCCAAAGTCTGCTTCGGGACCGGTCACTTGATTGGTGCCAATCTTCCACAACAGCTCGTAACGGCTGTATGCAGTGCCAAAGTTGGCTGTAAAGCTTGCCTTTTGCTCATCGCTAAGGTTGCCAAACGCCGTCGCAACAGCTTCCATACGTGTCAAAAACTCGGTGTGCGAGCCGGCACGATGGTTGGTCAAGCTGTGGCATTCGATAGCAACCAACATATCCTTAAGCACCTTCATTTCCTCTGGAGTTACTACAGTTTCGTAGTACTCAACGATGAAGTAGGTAAAGTAGCTGTAGCAGTACTCGGAAGTATCCAACGCATACGTTGGGAAGGATTGATCGTAAAACGCATTGACCGAACGAATAAACTCATATTGAGTGTTTGGTGCAAGTGTAACAAAGGTGTCAAGCATTGCCTTTAGGTCAATTGGGAATTGCTCACCCTTGACGTAATCAGGAGTAAGCGCACCCTCAAGAACAACCAGATACTTGTCCCACATATCGTCAAATTGCTCGTTTCCAAGCATAGGACCTTGGTGCTTGTTCCAACCAAATTGTAGGATATCTGTAACTGTCAGGTAGTACATCAGACCTGCAAAGCTGATTTCGGCATCGTTGCCGTCGCCGTCTACCAAAAAGCCCTTAAGCTTGCTGTTTGCGTACAAAAATTTGTACATTGCGTTGTCGCCGGATGCAATTTGCTTTGCCGTTTCGTATGCCCTATTGTAATTAAGCACAAACAAGGATGAATCGACGACTTGTTTGTTTTGCATTCCGACTGCTTGAATAAACGCCTCTTCCATGCAAATATACATCTCTTCCATTGGGCCCGGCAAGTAAATATCTACCAAGCTAAGCAGCACGTTTGTATTTTCGGCATTGAAGTAGTACGTGTACAAAATGTCAAAGTAGTCTTTGTTTTCTCTCCAGTTGGTAAGCACTGAGTACAATTGACGGTAGGCACTACCACGGTAGCTGTTAGAGTTGATTGCAAGCACAACGTTGTCAATTTGTTGCGCATATTGAGTCAACTCAGCTGCTTGCCAATTGGCAGGTACAGTCAAGCCCTCGTGCAGCGTGATTGCGTAATTGAAGATTGCAAGGTTGCCAGCAAATTGCTCTTCGGTTACTACACCCGAAAGGTAGCTTTTGATTGTAATTGTTTTGAAAAACTCGTTTGCGCCAAACTCATCCGAAATTTTCTCCAGCAAACGGCCGTAAACACGAAGGGGCGCAGACTCAACACTTAGCTGAGTATATGCATCCTTTACCGCTTGGTAGCTTTCCAAGGCAAAAGCTGCTTCGTACACATTCCACTGCTCAAGATACAAGCCAAACACATATCTTGCTGCATTTTTCATTACAACGGCACTTTCTTCCGGCGAAATCATTGCCTTGTGAACATCGCTAAGTGCAAAGTACTTTTCGGCCATGTTGCGTGCAAGCTCGCCTTGCTCAGGCGTCAAGGTTGGTGTTTCCTCGCCGGACCAATCAACCTCGGCCAAAGCTGCAACGTTGTCCTTGATATACGAAACGTCGCTGTAGGTGATGTCAATTTCAAACGCCTTGCTTTTGCCTGCATATGTAACCGTGATGGTTTGCGTAGCAGTTGGATTTGCCTCGTTTACAACCGAAAGGTCAAAGCCGCTGCACATATTTTCGGTAACTTGAACAAAGCTTTGTCCCAATGCCGTTGTTACTGTCAAAAAGCAGCCGTTTAGGTCCAATGCTGTGTCGTGGCTTGCGTATTGGCGATTGACGGGACGTGTCAACGACAAGTTGTCGATGCCATATACGTTTACTGCAAACTCGCCTGTCAAGGTTGTGCCGTTGTCAACGTAGGTTGCAGTGATTGTAAGTGGCAATGCTTCTACGTTGGATGCAAAGCCCGTCAGCGTCAGATTGGCATCGGTAAAAAATACATCCTTGGTGGTGCCGTCGTCACGTGTAAATCTAAGCGTGCCTTGCGTAGTGTCAAATTTGTCGCCCACAACGTAGTCTTGCTTGATACCCTGTGCAACAACACGAGGCACAACGGTTACCTTTGCAGACACGGTTTGCTCGTCGTAGCTTACGGTGACGGTTTGCTCACCCAATTGATTTGGATTGTAGCCACTGACGGTTACACCCTCTTGGGTAAATTCCCAAAGCTGCTCCTCGCCCTTTACGTCTACCTTAAGCGAGCCTTTTAGCTGTTGTCCTACAACGTAGGTTGTTTGTTGCAGCTCTACACTGAGAAGAGTAACCTTTGGCGCGCAGGCAACAAGTGCCGACAATGCCAAAACAAAGGTTAACAGCAACGCTGCAATAAGTAATTTTTTGCTGTGTTTCATTGTTTCCTCCATTTTTGAGTGGTACTACGCATTAGGCTCCCACAAAGCGTACAACGTTGTGCCGTCTGGGGCAGTTTTCAACGTGTCCATTGTGTACTCTTTTGCTCCACCCAAAGTGGTAGACCAGCCTGCAAAGACGAAGCCGTCACGTACAGGGGCACAGGCAACCTTGCCTGTATCCACCACCAAAGTGTCATTTGTTTTTACAAAGCTTTCGACGTACGAATTGTCTGCCGAAAGGTTTACACCCGACAAAACCGGACCCTTAGAGCTGTTCCACCTTGCGTTCCAGTTTGTCATGTCGGTGTTGTTTTCGATGAAGAACGTTGCTTTTTTACTTCCGTAAAAAGCATGCATATCAAAAGATTTTACAGAGTCGGTAATTACCACACTTTGCAAATCGGTGCATCCACGGAAGACATATTTACCAAAGGCTACGTTGTTGCCCACAACGGTCAACGCTGTTACACCACTGTTCATAAATGCGCCGTCACCAACAGCTTGCAATGCATTGCCAAGCACTATGCTTTGACAAGAAATGGCGTCTCTGAAGGCATATCTGCCAATGGTAGTTACACTATTTGGGATTTTCAACGACTTAACCGCTGCTGCCTTGGCAAAGGCATACTCACCAATTTCCTGCAATCCCTCGTTTAGAGTCAATGCTTCCATTGTCGCAGCCCCGTAAAATGCGTACGACTCGACAATCTTTGTGGATTGAGGCAGCACAAGCTCGCTTAGATATGGTGCGTTGTAAAATGCTCCTCTGCCGATTGTTTCGACACCACCAAGATTGACGGTTATAAGCTTGGCAGGCCTGTAAAATGCGTACATGCCAATTGTCTTTACTGATTGAGGCAATTGTATGTTGGTTGCTTGAATTTGGTAAAATGCCGAACGACCTATTTCCTCGACACCCTCAGGGATGACCACCTCCATAAGGTCGACGCATTGGAAAAACGCATAGTCACCAACCTTTTTGAGGCTGCTGGACAGCTTTAGATATACCATACTGACACGGAAGAAGCTGTAATCGCCCAAGTACTGTATTGTTGTTGGGAATGTGACGTAGTTTGCTTCCATTTCGTAAAATGCGTAATCGGCAATGCCTACTGTACCTACCTTAAAGGTTTCAGGCATGATGGGCGACATGGAGGGCTTAAAGCCTACTGCCCAGTTGCCAACGTAAACAAAGTCGCCCGGAGTGCTGTCCGTCCAAAGCTTTGTATGTCTAAATGCATACAATCCAACTTTCGTAACCGAATTAGGCAACGTTATGTTTAAAAGACTGCTGCAATTGTAAAATGCGTACTGCCCAATAGATTCAATCTCTGAGCCAAAAACTACTGAAATCAAATTGATACAACCACTAAATGCATGAGATGGTACTTCGGTAAGCTGATTGCTAAGCGTAACGCTCATCAAAGAGGTACAATCAACAAATGCGTAGGCACCTACGTACTTAATGGTGTCGGGCATAATTACCACTACCAAGCCGGAGTTGCTGTCAAAGGCTTGGTTGGCAACACCAACCGTGCCCTCCTTAAACTCAACGCTGCTTGCCAATGGGTCCTTGTTGTACACAAGCCAATTGCCCAAATAAACCAAGCCCTCTGCCTTGTTTAGCAGCTCTGTTTCGTGCAAAAGATATGCGCCAATGTGTTGCACCTTGTCACCAATGGTAACAGAGGCCAAATTGGTACAAAAGCTAAAAACTGCATTACCCAAGGCCATTACCTCGCTGGGCAATGCAACCTCTGTCAAGGAAGAGCACTCTGTAAACGCATATTGGTCTACAATTTGCAGCTTGCTTTCGCCAAAATCAAGTGTTGCAAGCTTTTCGCACTTAGCAAAGCTGAATTGCCCAAGCTGAAGCAAATTTTTGCCAAAGGTTACGGATGTGAGCTCATCGCAGTTGTTAAATGCATATTCGCCAATTGCAACCACCGAATCGGGCAAAACAACCTCCTTAAGACTTGAACAGCCGTCAAAGGCGTAGCTGTCAATGACGTACAAATCGTCGTTGAAGGTCACTTTTTCCAGCGCTTTGCAGTAATTGAAGGTGTACGGGCCAATGGTGGTAATTCCCTTGGGGATTGTAATTTCCTTCAATGCCCAGCAGCGTTGAAAAGCGTTTGCGCCAATGGACTGCATTTCATCAGCCAAAAAGGTGATTGTTTCCATAAATGAGCAGTTGTCAAACGCCTTGTCGTCAATTACGGTGACGTTGGAGCCTACTACCACAGATTTGACACGTGTATGGTTGGCAAAAGCCGCTTCGTAAATCCTTGTGACGGGCTTTTGGCGATAGTATTCGGGAATGACAACGTTTGCGCCCGATTTGCCTATACCAACAACCATATATTCGGAAGAATTGTTGTAAAGCTTAAACTCCAATCCTGTTTCTGCATCTCTGATAAACTGTACGGGTTGAGACCACTCGGACGTTTTTGTGACGTTTCCATCACCCACGGCGCGCACGGCAATTTGGTATTCGCCCGGAGCCATAAACGACATATCCCAACTGGTTTTGCGTACCTCCTCAACCACTTCGCCGTCCACCGAAACCTCGTATGCAACGGCATCGTTTACCGAAACCCAGTTTAGCATAAGCTTGTCGTAATTGATACGTACACCTATGGGCGTTGCAAGCTTAATCTTGGCACACGCCGTAAGGGACAGCATTACGCACAGGCATATTATACATATCAGGACTACCCTGAATTTTTTCATATTTACTCCTTAAACGTTGCTGTAGTGCACGCCCCAAAGGGCGTACACTTTGCAACTTTTACTTTTGCTTTAATTGTTTTTTGATCTTTCTGTCACGAACAATTTCGTGTGGCCACTTAAACTTAAACTTACGTACTGCAATATCCAGCAAGAACAACACAAGCGAAATGATTACAAACGTTGGCTTTGGATTGATGACAATGTGGATGCTAAGCTTAGCATTTTCAAACACATCTTTGGCGCTGTTGATGCTTTTGCCGCCACCAAGCTCAGAAAGCTTGTCCAACAAATCCACGCCTGTGGTTGCATCGGCAAAGGAGTCGTACTCCTGCGAGTAGGAAAACTCCTTGTACTCTACCTTTGGCTTGCCCACCTTTTGTCCTAAAGCGTTGTACTTTTGTACTTCAATTTTGTGCAAGCCTGTTTGTGTGATGGCAAAGTTGACACGTGCATATCCGCCGTCCACGTTTGGCTTAAACACCTGAGCCTTTTGTTGTGTATCAGACAAATTACTTACCGTCACCTCCAGCCAATCGCCATCGGCCATTGGAGCAGCAATGCCTAATTCATGCTGGTAATTCTTTTGCTTGATTTGTAGTGAAATTTCGTGACCTTCCACGTTTTCAGTTGGAAAGCTGTTGTTGACTATGTTGTTGATCAATTGCTTACCGGTGCTGTTTTCAAACCAATTTTTTGACCAAGTACCGTTTAGGTCGCACATAAAGCTGCCCACACGGCCCTTGCCCACCTTCCAAGTGGAATACACAGGAACAAACTCGGCAGACAACACTTCGGTTGCACCACGCTTTGTTTGTGATCCGTAAAAGCCACCCAATTGAGGGATTGCGTTTAGGTCAATTCCGTTTAGGACTGAGTTTTGAGTAGAAACAACAGGGGTAAAGTCTATCGGGTTGTATGCCTTGATTTCCTTGACGGTAAGCTCGTCAATCATTGTGGTGGTAAATTCCTTGTAGTCAAGTACGTTGTAGTAACGACCACCACCAAGCACCTCAGCACAGTTTTTCATCAAGTCCTCAGCAGTTTGGTTTTCAACTGCAACCATTACTGTGGACAAGGTTACGCCCAGCTTTTTGAGACGCATAATTTCAGGACCAAAGCCGGCAGGCGTCATATATGCGTCTGCATCGTATGGCAAGCCGTCCGAAATCAAGATGATGTGACGCTTTTCGATGGACTTGTTTGCAAGCAACGATGCGCCCGCTCTTTCCAAAGCGCCCTTAAATACCGTACCACCGCCAAACTCAATGCTGTCGATAGCCTTAAACACCTCACTCTTGTGAGTAACGGGTGTAAGGCTGGCATCTTCGTTGTAGTAATCCTCCAACGTCATTATGCCAACGTAGTCACGTGCGTTCAACGTCTCGACACATGCCTTTGCACCAATTTTTGCCCAGTCCAGCTTAGAGTCGGTGCCGTATTTGTTCATCATGGAGCCCGAACGGTCGATGATGATGATTACGCCTACAGGTGGCGAGTACTTTTCGGCCTTGACAGGTAGCAAATCCTGGTAGGTTGGGTTGGGGTGCTCGCTTGCGTTGGGGTTGTTGACGTTGTAGTTGTCAACAGGGTTGTAAGCATTGGGTACAGGCAGGTCATATTCGCCCAAAACAGGCTTACCGTTCTCATCGTACCTGTTGCCACCAACTGTCAGCAAGCCACCACCCAATTCCTTGACGTACTGCGTCAACGTGACGTCAAATCCGGCAGGCAAATCAACGCTTGCAACGTTGGCCATGATGATTTGGTCGTATTGACGAAGCTCGCCCAATGTGGTTGGAAATTGTGGATCACGTGCGTTTACTCTTGTTACTTCGTAATCCAAAATCAGCAAATCGTTTAGTGTATCAGCCTCGTGCTCGTAGGTTTCGACCAACAAAATTTTGTCAAACACCTGCAAATCGATGTAGGTGCAGTAGACATTGTTGTTTTGCAAGGTGTCGTTGCTGCTACTTACGCTCAGAATCAATTGATGCAAGCCGGGCAAGGACAACGAGTGGTCCAGCTCGATTGTTTGCAATTCGTTGACGACGTTTACCGTGTACTCTCTAACTACGTTGCCATTGGTGTGCATATCGGTTAGTGTGATGGTTGCTTCGCCTACAAACGTACTGTTGAGATCTACTCCCAGCTTAAACGTTTCACCCGCAACTACGTTGTAATCGGGAGTGGTTACCCCAACAACCTGCAGGTCGTTGCCGTATTCGGATGCGTAGTAGGCTGTATCCACCTTGATACCCTCAGAAACAATGGACCTGATTACGCCAAGTGCGTTGGTATCTGTTTGCATGCCGTCGCTGATAAGCACGATTTTTGCTGTTTGTGGCACTGTAATTTGCTGTCTGGCAAATGCAAGTGCCGATGCGATATCCGATGCCGAGGTGTCAGGCAACTCTGCATTGAGATATTTGTCGTAAATGGTGTCGGCATTGTTTGTAAGAGGAACAGCGTACACTTGGTCGTAACCAAACGTCACAACGCCCATCTTAAACATATCTCCGCCCTCGTCGATTACTGATTTTACAAAGGCATTACGTCTTTGCACTGCTTCGTACTCGCTGTCCGACACGTCAACAAGCAAAATTACTTCGTTTTCGGTGTTAGGCTTATCGTACGAAAAGCTGATGCCTGCAAGCACGCAGATACACAACAGCATCACTACAATGTGGCAGCAAAGCGACACAATGCGATTGCGATTGTTGCGATATCTTTTGCCCGAACGGAAAAACGTAAACAGGGCAAAGCCGATTGCAAGTATCAAGGTCAATAGTAGCAACGGATGGGTAAATTCAATTTTGAAATTTGTCATACTTACCTCCGCTTAAAGTCACGAGTGTGCAAAATCCACTCGATAAACAGCAATGCTACCAATGCAATTGCAAACCAAATGATCAAATCACGATCAATGGTTTTGTTGTTTTCTTGTACTACAGGGGCCGTAAGCTCTTCAACCTCCAGCAAAACGTTGCTGTGGTCCTTGGCAATGTGAACAAACACCTTTTCTACGATGGTGTTGCCCGATACAAGCACTTGCTCAATAGAGTAGGTCCCCGGCATTTCCATCTTTACCTTAGCAGGAAATTCGACAAACTCTTGATCAAAGTTGTTTGGACCCTTTACGCTAAGCTTTGCGCCACGGCAATTAAACTCGGCCTCTTGATTTACCTCAAACACGTTTTGTGTTGCAGTAGATGGCAAGAAGTAGTTAAACAGGTTGTAAATGATTGCTGCAAACTCCGTCATTGCAACGGTGGAATTGTGCACCGAAAATGGCATTACGGCAATCTTTTGAGCAGGATTGTTTCTGACAAGCAGCATTGGATAGGTGCCACAGTACATAACGGGCTCAAAGTCGTCGTAGGACATAATCGGGAAAAATGCGCTTGTTTCAATCTGCGAAACGTCAACCTCCTTCAAAATTGGGTGCTCGCTTACACCGGTAAAGGTGCCACTTATTTCGCTTTCAACTGCGGCGTAGCTCAACCCATCCAGTCCGGTAGGCACCACGTTTGTGTTCATCAAGATTACAACGCCGTCGTTTGGCAATTGTTGAGGAGCCTTGTGCTCAAAGATGTACAAGTCAAAGCCTTCCAAAACGGGAGTTTCGTTGGGTTGTACGTCATCAAGAGTAATGTTCCAGCGCCAGCTCATACGGTCACGCATTGCAAGCAGCGTTGCTTGGAAAAATGGGTTTGCCTTGCCACTTGCGTACTGAATTTTGACGTTTTCCTTGTTGCCGCCGTACAGGTAGAACACGTTGTCCAGCATGTTGCTGTCCTCGTACTCAACGTATATACGAGCAGTGTCGTAGGAATATACGGCATTGGAAAGGTCAGCAAAGTAAAACTCTACCTTTGTTACTTCGTTGTCGCAATTTACCTTTTGTCCCATAGACATTGTTTGTCCCAGACCGTTGGCGTTTTCCAAAGCAATGGAAACGGTTACGTCGCCGGGGCCAACGTCCGGACCATGGTAGTTTGAAACCTCAACGCTAAACAGGCAGTAGCCCTCTACAAGGTCGGACTCGCAGCTCAAAACGGCAACGTTCCACTCCAATTCGCTGGATACGTCCACTACATTTACGCCGTTTTTGCGCAAGTAGTTTGTACCCGTGTACAGCACAACCTCGGCGTTGGGGTTTTCAAACAAAATTTCCTCTGCCAAAGCCATTGCACCGTCGATATCGGCATCGCCATATCCACACGCAAGATTTAGCTTGTCTGAAATCAACGGAGTCAGCGCTGCAACAACCTCGTCCTTTTCTTCAGGGAGCGCCCTTTGTGCAAGCACCTTGGTGGTTTCGCCCGCCAAAATAATTGACAGACATCCGTTGTCCATTGACAAAACATCTTCCGTCAAGGCTTTCACTTGCGTAACAGCCCTTTCGTAGCGAGTAACACCATCAACTTGGGTAAGCATGCTGGCAGACGAATCGATGATTACAATCTTTTCATTGTTGCTAAGCTCTTCGCCTGGGATGATTGGTCTTGCCAAAATGGTAGCCAGCAACGCAATAGACAAAATTTGGCAAATCAAAATAAGCAAATTGCGTAGTTTGCTGACAGGAATTTTCTTTTTACGATATTTCAAGCTCATTTTCCACACGTACGTGCTGGAAATAAACTTTTGTTGATAGTTGGGCTTAAGTATGTAGATTAAAATCAGCACCAAAATGCCGACCAGCCCTATAAATCCCAAAGGTACTAACCACTTCATTCCATGATACCTACCTTTAGTAATTCGCTAAACAACATTTGCTCCAACGGCTTGTCCGTGGAGACACGCAGGTAGCCTGCGCCATGAGAAACGCAATATTGCCTGATATCCTCAAAGATGTCGGCAAGCGCCTCTTGATATGCAATTTGTTGACTTGGTGTAATGCGTAGACGTAGGTTTCTGCTGTCCATCAGCTCTTCAGCCTCCGAGTCGATGAGGTCAAACCTACCACTGTAGATGGGGTCCAATTCGTCCTGCGTAACAATTTGTACCAAAAGCACTTGCTTACGCTTGTACGTCAGGTAGTCAACAGCCTTTTTCCATTCGTTTTCGGAAAAAAAGTCGCTGATGATGACAGCAAGACCGTCATTAGAGCCCATTTCGCAATTACACACGGCATCAGCAATGCTGCTGTCGCCATCAAATTGCAAATTTTCTAATTGACTAATCGCTTTGAAAAAGGTGTTTTTACCAACGATTGTGCCAAACGGATCCTCAACACGGTTGCCTTTGATCAGCTTAAAGGACGTTTTGTCCATGTTGTGCACGGCCAAAAATCCCAGTGCAGCAGCAACGGCAACAGCGTAGTTGCCCTTTTGAGGCTCTACCTTGCCCATTGATGCCGAGCAATCCAAAAACAAGTGGATGTGCATTTGTCTTTCGTCAGTAAACAATTTGAGGAAAAACTTTTCAAAACGACTGTATAGATTCCAGTCGATACGACGAATGTCGTCCCCCAGCATATACTCACGGTAGTCGGCAAACTCGACCGTTTGACCGTAGGTCTTGACCAAGTGTTTGCCCCCAAAAAATCCCGTAAGGTCTGCACGAAGGTTGAGTGCAAGCGTCTCTAAACGACCGAAAAATGCGTCATTTAAGTACGAGCCCTTCATTATTTTCTCCCAAATTTACCTTTTTTTGTTTCTTCTTTTACTTCTGCGCTTGGCTTTTTGCCGTTTAGTTCGTCAATGATCATACCAATTACTTGGTCCGGAGTCACTCTTTCTGCAATTGCCTCAAAGGTCATCTTCATACGGTGACGCAATACAGGGTAAGCAAGCTCGTTGACGTCGTTGTACGAAACGTTGAAGCGACCGCTCATCAATGCCTTTACCTTTGCAGCCGAAATCAATGCTTGTCCTGCACGTGGGCTTGCGCCAAGACGAACGTACTTTTTAGCAGCGTTGGATGCGCACTCGCTGTCAGGGTGAGTTGCCGAGCACAACGTCATTGCGTATCTAAGCACTTCCTCTGCTACTGGGATAGCATTGGCTGTCTTTCTCATTTCAAGCAGCTCCTCGCCACTGCAAACAGCGTCAGCAACCTCGGCCATGGTCTTTTGAGTCATGGTGACAATGTCCATAAGCTCGTTTAGGCTTGGGTTTTTGACAATCAGCTTAAACATAAAACGGTCCATTTGCGCTTCGGGAAGTGGATACGTACCGTCTTGCTCGATTGGGTTTTGTGTTGCAAGCACGAAGAAAGGCTCTTGCAATTTGCGAGATACACCCATAACCGTTACGGTGTGCTCTTGCATTGCTTCAAGCAAAGCGGATTGTGTCTTTGGCGTAGCACGGTTGATTTCGTCGGCCAAAATTATGTTGCTAAATACAGGGCCGGGTTGAAATTGGAAGGTAGAGTTGCCTTGCTCATCCTTGACGATGATGTTTGTACCTGTTACGTCGGCAGGCATCAAGTCGGGAGTAAATTGAATACGTGAAAATGGCAGGTCAAATACACGGCCCAAGCTACGTACCAAACGTGTTTTACCAACGCCCGGAACACCTTCCAAAAGCACGTTACCACCAGCAATCATGGCAATTACGGTGCCTTCGATGATATCTGTTTGACCAATGACGTCACGTCTGATTTGTTCAAAAATTTTGCTACATTGTTGGCTAAATTTTTCGATGTTTGCTTCTGTTATCATTTTTTATTGCCTCTCTAATATGTATTTTGTATTTAATCAGGGATTAGGGGGTGTTGTACCACTGCCTTCGCCCGTGTCGTTTTCTCGATATAAAATGTCAAAGTACGCCTTAATTATTTCGCGCAATTCGTCCGACATTGTGGTGTTTTCGGCAAGCTCCTTCATGGCTTGCTCGTAGTACTCCAAAAAGACGTCGCCGTAAAAAATTTGGCCATTGATTATTTGGTTGGCAGGGTCGTACTTACCACTACCTTGATGCGATGGCTTTTCGCTTGGCTCGGACGCATCACTTTCCGGTGGGGGTTTACTGCCCTCACCTTCGTTTTCGCCGGGCTCTCCGTCGCCCTCCATGCCGTCACCAACCGGAATAAACCTTGCCACTACGTACAAGTTGTCTTGCACGTTGGTTTCCTGTCTGATAGGGTCAGAAAATCCGTCACTCCAGCTGTCAAAAGCATATCCCTCCATTGGGACTGCCTCAACTGTCACACCATCATCACCACGAATCACCTCTTGGATGGGCTCGTCCAAAATTTCGCCGCCGCCATCCTCATGCACGTCGTACACAATCTGAAACGTTTCCTCCGGTGGTAAAGGAATGACCGGTCCAACAGAGCCGTTGCTTACCAAAGCGTAGTAGGTGGTTGTAGCCGTAGCCGGTACCAAGCAAATAGCACACGCAATAGCCAATGCCACGGGAAACGCAATCTTGATTGCCTTGGTGCTTACCTTTTGTAACGTTGCTGTTGCATCACGACGTTGTAAGCTTGCCATAATCGACTGGTCGTTTGCAAGCTCCATCATTGTAATTACCCTTTCCTCCAATCCCGTTTGGTCAAGACGACGCGCTGCCGCCAATACGTTTGGACGGTAAAACACAAAGTATGCCACAGGGACCGAAAGCACAAATGCACTTGCTCCTGCTACCAATACAATCCACATCTTTTCGTAGACCGAAAGCAGTATCAGCAATGCCGTAACAACAAATACAACGGCAAAACCCACTGCAAGCCCCAAAAACAAGGAACGCAGTACACCTTCCCACCTCAAGCGGGAAATATGTTTGTTAAAAAGTTGTTTGCCATTCATATTAAAAATCTCCTTTAGTCAAACTATTTTACCAAATTTGACACGTTTTGTAAATTGTTTCTATACAATAAAATGCCATCCCACGTACTTTACCTAAAAAAAGTGGCGTTTTTGCCAAAAAACAGGCAAGTTTTTACTTCTGTTAGGCAAAGTGGGATGTATAGATTCGTCGCGCCACGCACACGTGGGCGCATGGCGCGCGAACCAAAATTAATTTAGTTTGTAACTAATTTTTCAATTAGTTTGCACCGTATGTAATTTCAACGCCTTCGTTTACAAATGGACCTTCCATTGTGTAAGAAGCCCACTCGCCATTGAAGTACTTAATGCCGTAGTATCCGCCACCCTCGCTAGTTGCTCTTGCAAATTCGGTGTTGTATGGGATGCGGATAGTTGTCAAAGCAGTATTCGTAAATGCGTTACCACCCATTGCAATGTAAGAGCTGTGCCATGTACCGACATCGCCTGTATCTGGATTTGTCCAGAAGTTTACAGTTGCAAGTTGTGTACAACCGTCAAATGCGAAGTTACCGATAGCAACAACACCATTTGCTCTGTTAGCATCCAACAATCTGTATGGGAAGGAGATTGTTGTCAAGGACGTACAACCTTGGAATGCGTAATGGCCAATTGTCAATACGTCTGTTGGGATACCGGATAAGTAAAGTTCTTCAAACGCACTTGTTTCGGTGTGTTCTTCAAAAGTTACACTTGCCAATGCTGTACAACCTTGGAATGCGTTGTTGCCAACTGCATATACTGGGTTGCTTGCGTTAGAGTTAGAACGGCAACGATCTGGGATTTCTACTGCAAGTAGAGACGTACAACCTTGGAATGCAGCTTCGCCGATTGTCAAATTCTTTGTGCCGCCCTTTTCAAAGGTTACGGTTTGAAGATTTACGCAATTCTTAAATGCATTTTTGCCAATGGTTGTTACGCCGTTTGGAATTACTACGCTTGTAACGCCCGAGCCTTCAAACATGTAGTCCTCTACAGCTGTCAAAGCGGTGCTCAATTTTACAGAAGTAATGCCTGCAATGCCCTTGAATGCACCTTGAGCAACAGTCTTTACTGTGTTTGGCATATTTACTTCGCCGGATGCATCTTTTGCTACGTAGATAATAGCAGTTTCTGCAGCGTTGTACATTACGCCGTTTACCATTGTAAAGTCAAGGTTGTCAGCGTCAATGTCAAGTTCAACCTTGTCACATCCAAAGAATGCATTTGTAAAGGTCTTAACCGATGCAGGAATAAATGCGTATTCCAGCTTAGCGCAGTTTTCAAATGCGTATTCGCTAACCATTTCAATGCCGTAGCCAAGTGTTACGCTTGTCAAGTTTGCACAATCTGCAAATGCTCTTACACCAAGTGTCTTGCAGCTTAGCGAGTATGGAAGAACAACCTCTGTCAAGCCGGAGCCTTGGAATGCGCCTTCACGGATGAAGCCTTCGTCAACACCGTTGGCGTTGTTGGAGTAGAAGCCGTCAACAAGTCTTTCTGGGAATGTGATGCTTGTAAGCTTTGGTGTGTTTTTGAATGCGTACTTACCGATGGAGAAGCCTGCTGTGCCGCCTTCGGTAAACGTAACTTGTTCAAGATTGACGCAGTTTTCAAATGCGCTGTCGTCAAGACCAAGCTCTGCGTCACGAGCACTACCTGCTGGATCTGGGCCGTTGACAAGTGTGTTAGCAAGTGTAACGGTTGTCAAGCCTACGCAATCCTTAAACGCTCTCTTACCG
This sequence comes from Clostridia bacterium, assembly GCA_017500905.1. Classification (GTDB taxonomy): domain Bacteria; phylum Bacillota; class Clostridia; order Christensenellales; family CAG-314; genus RGIG5495. Next base: position 10,031 of record JAFVXX010000116.1, on the reverse strand, counting down.
ATGCGCTCCAAGGTGCTTGGCCACGTGATGCTTGTAAGCTGTTTGCAGCCTTCAAATGCGCCGTCGCCAATGGACAACAAGCCTTCCGGAAGTACCATTTCAGTGATGCCTGTGTATGCAAATGCATTTGCACCAATGCTTGTAGCTGTACTTGGGATTGTAACCTCGGTTACGAAGTTCTTTCTGTAGAAGACCTGTTCATCTTGGTAGAAGCTAAACAAGTTTGCAGGAACGGTTGTAAGACCTTCTGCAAAGTTAGCCTTTGTGATGGTGCTGTTTGCCAACGAGCCCTCTGCATAAGTCAAAACTGTTTCAAATGGGAAGTTGATTACTTCAACAGGAGTCAAAACAATGTCGTCACCGTTGACTACGCCGTCGCCATTGATATCTGTTGTCTCCCAAAGCTTGTCAGGCAGCAACTTAGCTTCCAAGAAGCCGTACAATACGCCCCATTCGGTAAGTTGGCTACCTTCCTCAAACTCAACCTTCTTCAAGGTTGGAGTGCTAAACTCTTCCAACATCGTAATTGTCTTTACCGACTTTGGAATGAAGATCTCTTCCAATCCCAAAGCAAAGCAGAAGATGTCGCCCATTGTTTCCATTTTGGAGTTTGGAGCAAAGCTTACCTTCTTGATGTAGGAGTAGCTCAGTGGGTAGTTGATCATGGATACTGCACGTGCAGGAATGGTGATCTCATCTACGTATTGAACGCTATCGAAAGCTCCGTTAAGAACCAATGGAATGTCACCGTCAAGGATTTGGATGTCTTCAACGTAGCTTTGACCGAATGCTTTGTTTAACTTTTGAACTGTGCTTGCAATTACAATCTTTGCGATGTCTGTCTTTTGGAATGCATTTGGTGCAACTTCTGCAGTGCCTTCTGCTACGACAAACTCGTCACGTTCGATACCAAGTAGTACAGCAAGAAGTGTTGCGCCGTCCTTGGTGTAGATTGCGCCGTCTTCGCACTTAAGTGCATTGTTGTTGTTAAATACAACCTCCGTCAAGCCAACAAATGAATACAAAACTTGTCTGTTGGTTGTTGGGTTGTTGATGCTTGTCAACGTGCTTGGGAATGTAAGCTTTGTGATTGAATCACGCAAGCTGGTGTTTGCAATAAAGTCCGAACCAACTGTTTCAACGCCCTCCGGAACTTCCCATTCGGTCATGCCTTCCCATGCGTTAAACATGCTGTTTGGAATGCTCTTGAAGTTGACTGTGCCGTCATCGTTACGTCCAAACTCAATGCTGGTGTAAGTCATGCCGCTACCTTGGAACGCACTGCTGCCAATTGATGTTACGGATGCCGGTACGTAGATGGATGGAAGAAGCTTGCAGTTGTAGAATGCTCTGCTGCCGATTGTTACAACACGCTCCGGCATTGCTGCTTCGGTAATATTTGTGCAGCCTTCAAATGCAGAGTCGCCGATTACAAGGTCTGCCGTGCCACCCTTTTCAAAGATGATCTTTGTAAGACCTGTGTTGGACTTGAATGCATTTTTAGCAATGTCTGTTGTTTCCTTTGGAATTGTAACATCACCCGTAAGCTTTGGAGCTGCGTAGTAAAGGTGTGTTTGATCTACAGAGTAGATGATGTTGTTTTCTGCCATCAACGTGCAGCCTTCGCCTTCGTCAATTGTGATTGTCTTTAGGTCGGTTGCGTTGAAGGTGTTTAGATCCATACCCGGAAGCAAGTAGCTTACGCCGTCTGCATCAAGGTTGTAGGTCAATCTGCCTGGAAGATCAAGAGTTGTAAAGCCGCTTGCCTTGCAGCCGTAGAATGCTTGGCTGTCAAGTGTCAAAGGAGCAGTTGCTGCTGTAGCCGTTGCGTCCTTTTCAAACGTGATTGTAGCAAGCTTGCTGCAGTTGTAGAATGCACGGTAACCAATAGCACATGCTTGGTCGTAGCCCGGTGTTTGTGGCAGGTTGACAACCGTGCTTGGGATAAAGATGCTTGTAAGTGCACTACATCCGGAGAATGCTTCCTCACCAATGTTGGCAAGTTTGCTGTTTTCGGAAATGTTGAAGGTTGTAATCTTGCTTGCGCCCTTGAAGGAAGCAATACCAATGATTGTCAAACGATCCGGTAGATTTACAACCTTGAAGCTGCTGTTACTCTTGCCCAAGTAGTAGAATGCCTCGGACGAGTAGTTGCCATTGTCAATCCATTCGCCTGTACGAACGTCTTCCTTACCCTTTGTACCGATGACAAGGTCTGCCGTGCCACCTTCTTCAAATACAAGACCTGCTGCATATGTAAATGCGCTGTAGAATGCACGGTACTCAATTTGCTTAACTGTCTTAGCAATTGTTACTGTGCCCTTGAAGTTCTTCAAACCGGAGGAGGAAGACATCCACATGAAGCCCTTAGGAATTACTTCCCAAGCAGTTGGGAACGTAACGTCCGAAATACCTGAACAATCACGGAATGCGTAATCACCCCAGTTTTCTACCGTGTCAAGCTTCAATACAGTAAGCTTTGAGCACCTGTAGAATGCGTAATCTCCAACTGTTGTAACGGATTGTGGGAATGCAAGCGTGCCACCACGAGCTTTGTCGTCGTAGTCGTTGCCGTACAAGTAGGTGTTGTTTGCAAATGCGTAGTCGCCAATGGTCACAAGACCTTCGTTAAACTTAACGCCAACAAATTTTGCGCTGTAGAATGCGTAGCTACCAATTGCCTTTACACGTGCTGGAATATCCAAAACGAGCTTAGATGAAGAGGTGCTGGTGTTGTTGATACCTGCTTGGAAAGCGTACTCGTCAATTACAAGCTCTTCGGTGCCCGTTTGATCAAACGTTACAGTCTTAAGCGAGCAGCCATCAAATGCGTGCTTGCCGATGCGTGTTACGTTTGCGCCAATGTGAAGGTTAGTAATTGCAGTACAGCCTGCAAATGCGTAGTCGCCAATTTCCTTGACGTCTGCACCAAACGTGATGTTTGTCAAGCTTGTGTTGTCTTGGAATACGCCTGCGCCAATCTTTTCAACGCCTGCCGGTACCTCGTAGTCGCCACCACGAACTTGCGAGAAGAACAACAATTCCTTGCCGTCCTTTGTAAACAATACACCGTCGATATCCTTCAAGATGGTGTTTGCTTCGTCAACCTTTACGTTACGCAAGCTTTCGCAACCTGCAAATGCACCCTCTGGTAGTGCAGTTACACGTGCCGGCAATTTGATTTCGTAAAGATTTTTACAATTTTCGTAAACGCCTGTGCCAAATGTGATTGCATTTTCGCCGTCTGCGATTGTTGCTGTTCTTGCACCACAGCCACTAAATACCTTGTTGCCAACCTTTGTTACGGTTGCTGGGATTTCAAGAGCCATCAATGCCGAGCAGCCTGCAAATGCGCTGTTGCCAAGCTCGACTACGTTGGAGCCTGCTTGATATACAACCTCTGTCAAGAAGGCACAGTTTGCAAATGCGTATTCGCCAATTGTAACTGCACCAAAGCTTGCTTGTGCTGCTTCAAACGTAACCTTTCCAAGATTGGTTGCGTTGTAGAATGCGTATGGTTGTACGCTTGTTACCCATGCCGGGATTACAATTTCGGTAAGCTCTTTTGCTTGTGCAAATGTGTATGGACCGATTGCTGTAACGCCTGCTGGGATTGTGTATGCACCCGTAATTGCGTTTGGAGCGTATACAAGCACGCCCTCGTTGTTAAGTACAATACCTGTTTTGTCAATTGGGTTTTTGTAGTTTTGGTTACCCTCTGCAACAAATACGTTTTGTAGCTTGACGCAGGAGTTGAATGCTGTAACCTCGCCACTTTCTGTTGTAGCAAGATTTACAAGGTTTGCAGGCAACGTAATTTCTTCCAATGCCTTGCAGCCTGCAAATGCATATTGACCGATTGTAAGTTGTGCAGGTGTTTCTCCCTCTGCTGCAGGAAGGAACGTTACCCTTTTGAGGCTTGCACAGTTTTGGAATGCATATGGCTCGATGATGGAGACGGATGCTGGGATTGTAATCTCGGTGATGGAGCTCTTTGCAAAGAGCTTTTCTGGGATTACTTCTACGCCTGCAGGTACGTCAAACGTGCCTTGCATTGTTGCAGGAACAAAACCAAGCTCAAGCTTTTGTGTTCCGTTTTTGTCGTATACCAACAAAATACCGTTGTCGGACTTGTAAACGATTTCATTGTTGCCCTCGACGTGGTATACGTTTACTTCCTTAAGTCTGCTACACTTGTCAAATGCCTTACCAAGCAAGTCGATGTACTTGATTGTGTCTGGAATGTTGATTACTTCCAGCTCGTAGCATCTTTCAAATGCAAAGCCTGCAATTTGTGTAACAGCAACGCCGTCAAACTCTGCAGGGATTGTAACTTCCTTAACCTTGCTGATGTCCGGACCCTTCTTTACACGGTAGGTGCCATCGTTAAGCTTTGTAAAGGTCAAAAGTTGGTACCACTTTGCGTATACTGTACGCTCTGGTTGGTAGTAGTCCCAATTTGTAAAGCTGTTACCGTGCTCGTCTGTAAGCTTGTTGTCTCTGCAAGCTATGTCGCCGAACCAGCCACCAAACGAATATGCTGTGCTTGGAGGAGTTGGAACCTTAAGTGCGTAGCCTTCGCCAAAGGTTACGGTTGTTGTACCAAAGTCCGTTGCATCGCCCATGCCCATGAAGTTGTAGGATACTGTTGCCTTCATTGGGGTCCAAGCTGCAAACAAAACTGTGCTTGTTGTCAAGTCGTAAACAAAGCCGTCCTTGTAGTTGTATGCGCCTGTAGCTGCACCACCCGGAGCATTGTACCAACCTGCAAAGTCGTAACCGCTGCGTGTGGTTACGTCAAGATCTACTGTGTCGCCTGTTGCTACGTAAACTGCGTCTACGCCTGCACCAAGACGTGCGTCAAACTCGACTGCGTATACTTGTACAGTTGTTTCTACCCAGTTGGACCATTGGCTGCCATTGTAGAAGCATACTGCGATGGTGTTTGCACCGGCTTGTGTAAAGGTGATTGGAGCATAGTTTGCGCCTTCTACTTCAAATTCGCTTGCACCGGTAACCTTTACCTTGTACATTGTTGCGCCTGCTACAGCGTCCCAAGTTGCAACGTTTGCGTAGTAGCTTACGTTTTCAAGTACTTGGTAGCCAACTGTAACAGCATCAGACCAGTTGGATGTTGTTGCAGCCTTTGCACGTACGCTTACTTGGTACTTTGTGCCTGCTGCCAAGCCTGCAACGGTTGTGATGTCAAAGCTTGCAGTGTCGCATGCGTATACGGATGAACCCACCTTTACGTCGTAGGTTGCGCCCTCTACTACGTCCCAAGTGATTTGGTTGCCAACAACCTTGATGTTGCTTGGGGTTGCTACTGTAGCCTTGTTGTATGTATAGGTTGTTGCTTGCGAAGCGTTGTAGCCCTTGCTTTGTGCTACGATTGCTACGCTGATTTCGCCTTGAGCAAATTGCTTCAAGCTGAAGCTGTTGCTTGTGCCGTTGTTGTAGGTGTAGGTTTGTTGACCTGCAGTTACGGTTACTTGGTAGTTGGTTGCGCCCACTACTTGTGCCCAAGTAAGAGTTTCGGTTGCATTGTCAAATGCTACGCCTGTAACTTGTGCCAAAACCTTGTCGTAAACGTAGGTTGTGGTTGCAGATGCGTAGCCGTTTGCTACTGCAGTAACGGTAAACACAATGCCACCCTCCTTCATTTCGCAGTTTGCAAATGGAAGGGTTGTGGATTTGCCGTTGTCAACGTAGTGTTGGTGACCTTGGCTACCACACTCGATTGTAACAATGTACTTTTCGGCATTTGGAACTTGGCTGTAAACCAATGTTGCAGGCTCTGCTACCCAAACCTCGGGCATTGCAAGGCCCTTGTTTACGTAGTAGACAACCGTTGCAGCAGATTGCTCTTGTCCAACCTTTGCAGCAACGCTGATTGCGTATTCGCCTGCTGGAGCATTTGCAAAGTCTACAACCTCGCTGTTTGCTTGTGTTGTTTTGCTGATTGCTGTAAAGCCTTGTGGACCTGTTACTTCAAAGACGTACTCTGCGTTGGCAGTAGTTGTCCAGGAAATAGCATTGCCAGCAACTGTAACAACAGGTTGCTTAACGCCCGTTGTAGCTACCCACATTGCGTACAAGGTTGTGTTGTTTGCAAACACGTAGCTTGTGTCACATTGGTAGGAAAGCTTGTCGCCTGTGCCAACCATGCTTGCCCACCAGCCTGCAAATTCGTATCCCTCACGTGTTACTTCGGGCAATGCTGTAAGCTTGCCGTTGTAGGTTGTTTGAGATGCAACTGCTGCTGCGCCTTGGTAGTTGGCATCAAAGTTTACAACAAACTCTGGTTGATTGGGATCTTCTGCCTCCCAGTTTGCGTAAACGGTAGTGTCTTGAGTGATGATTTGTGTGTCAAAGTTGAATGGCGCACTGAATGCGCTGTCAACGTACCAACCCAAGAATCTGTCGTTTGCACGAGTAGGATCAACCGGTTTGGTTGCTGTTTTGCCGTTTAGCACCTTTTGTGCGTCAACTGCATTGCCACCGTTGGTGTTGAAGGTTACTGTGTAGTTGACACGTTGCAACATGTTGAAGGTTGCTGTGCCGTAAGTAAGCTTAAAAACACCATCCTTAAGTGTAGCTGTGGTTTCGTCGTCCTTGCCAAAGACAAGACGCAAATTTGTGCCGTCGCCAAAATATTCGCCGGAACGAATTTCGCCGTTGGCATCAAGAACAAAACCAAAGTCTTCACTTAGCGTGATTTGGTATTCCTCTCCTTCTGCTTCGTAGTAATATACTCCGCTGACAGGAGTGGAATTGTTTTTACCACATGCAACAAATGTAAAGCCGATTACTGCAACAAGCAAAACGACTACAAGTGTTTTCATTAGGTAATTCCATTTTCTTGCTGTCATGAGTTTTTCCTCCTATAAAGATTTTTCATCAAGCAAAAACGGCTAATATGCCATTTTAAGTTTAATAATAAAATATTTTAGCACAAAGCATTTAGTCAAGTCAACGCTTTACCTATGGTAAATTGAAAAAAAAGCAAGTTTTACGCAATTTTTTTTAATTTTTTTGCAATTTTTTTGACAGTTTATTCACAAAAAGCGATGAGCGTTTGTTCATTTTTGACACCTCCAGCGTGCGGGCGCACACGCAAGCGACGGCGCTTTGGTCAGACAAACTGCAGCAAGGTGGTTTTTTGCACTGCTTTTGGCATTTTTGGCAAGGCTTCGCACTACGTCAAATTGCAGGACGTTGTACGCTGCCTTTTGTGGGGCAAATTGCAAAGAAAGTTGCTGCAAAAGCCAGGCCCCCGTTGTCGCCTTTACGGCACTTTAGTTGATGAAAGCGAGCCCTTTTGAGGCGTTTTGCTCGTCTACTTTAGTTGATGAAAGCAAGCCTTTTTTGCAGCAATTTTTGCCCTGTTTTGCCGTGCAAAAGCGAGGCGATTTTTGCTCTGTTTTTGCCCAAATTTTACTTGCTTTAGTTGGTAAAAGTGCCGCTTTTTTGCGCAAAAACCATGCTTTTTTGCACTCTTTTTTCGTAAAAATTGAGCCAAAGCAATGCCGTTTTGACCTTGTTTTTGGCATTTGTGCCCACGCCAAAAGCTGACACCTTGTGCCTGTTTGTGCCGATTGATTTGTCACATTAGCAAGCTTGTTACATTTTTACACAAACACAACAAAAAAACCGTCCTCAAGGGACGGCAAAAAAGCTGACTTTTTTTGTTTGATTTTGCGTTTTGTTGGACAATCTGCTTGCCTATACGTTAGATGGCAGACACAAGCATTGCAAAAAATAATGCGCACACAGCAACGATTGCTGACGTACCTGCAAACACTATGCCACCTATGCCCATGATAAAGCCGGGGATGGGACGCTTTTGTCCCGATGCGCCTGCTGCCTTAAACACCTTGATTGCTTGGACGCCAAAAACAATGCCCATCACCATAAACGGAATGGTTGCAAGCGCCAAAAAAATTGCCAGCACTGCAAAGTCGTAGCCAAGGTCGCTGTATTCAATCTCTACCATGGCAACAATCGAAACAATGTAAGCAATCAAGCCCAACATAAAGCCCACTCCACCAAAAATGATGGCCTTGATGCCTTGCCTGTTGGATGGCTTTTCCGCAGTTGCTACAACGGGCGTAGCCGTTTTTTCGATTACCGCAACGGCAGGCTTGCTTACGTTTTGTTGTGCTTGTTGACACTCGGGGCACAAGATGCCCTCCGTTTCGTGATACCTTCCACATTTGTTACAATACATAGTATAATACCTCCTGACAAACTACTACTCTACCGTTTTGCCTTGTTTGTTACATTGCTGCAAACGAAACTGCCAAAATAAACCAGTACAAAATTACTATCGCCGACGTTTCCAAGCCAACAATTCCCATGATAAACCCTGCGATTGGCTTTTTAAGCTTGTTTTTGCATGTGTAAATAAAGCTTTTGATTGCCTTAATGCCTTGCACCAACGAAATTACAAAGCCCGTAATTACAACTGCAGATGCAAAAACCATCAATCCGACACTTTCAAACCCAATTGAAAAAGCAGCAATAAAAATTCCTACAAGCCCTACCATGCTTAGCACCAACGAGATGACGCCCGGCTTGTTGGATGGGGCTGCCGCATATGTAATGGGTGTAGCTTGCCGCTCGATTACAACTACGTTTGGCGTGCTTACGTTTTGTTGTACTTGTTTGCACTCGGGGCACAAGGTTTCGTCGGATTCGATATACTTTCCACATTTGTTGCAATACATAAAGTACCTCCTGATATTTGCAAATGCCAATCCCCCTTAGACGTGACCTTTGCAATGTATTTATAATTTATTTTTATTACTATATAATCATTCCATTTATATTTACGCCAAGGCCAGGGCAATGCATGCTCCTACGATACTAAATGCTTCTATTTGATTTGCCAATGCAACTATGGCGGTTACCAATCCTGCAACGGGCTTTTTGCCACCTGTGCGTACGGCGTATCTAAAGACCGAAATGGCTTTGACTGCAAGCATAACCGAAACGGCCTCGGCAACGACAAGAAACGGCACAACAAAGCAAGTAATGCTTTGGTCCCAAAGGGCGCATAGGGTGGCTACAAAGGCTGCAACTGACGACACCACGCTGATTACAAAGGACCAAACTCCGTATTTGCTTGTAACTTGTGGTGCAGTTTGTTGGATATGCACCTTGATGACCTTGCTTACGGGCGCAGGGGCAGGCTCAATGCCTTTGCATTGATTGCAAAGCACCGATTTATTTTGCAATGGCTTTCCACATTTGATGCAGTACATACAAACCCCCTTTGCCTAATGGTAGTACAATTATACCACTAAACAACGGGGGTGTCAATAGCATTGTCAAATTGATTGAACGTACATTTGAATTATTTTGTCAAACAATTGGGTGTTTACTTGGCTGTAAAGGTCGTGGTCAACGCTTGAAACAAGCTTCTTTTTGCGCCTTACGTTGCCCATACACTTTTTAAGCCGGCTGTTGACGTCAACACGGTACCGGGTAGCCTCCTTAGAGTACATTAGGTCGGTGTGGCTGCCCTGCAGGCCGTCCTGGTAGTACAGCGTGACGTTGGGATTGGTAATTTGGTCGGCATGCGCCGTGATGGACAGGCTGTCGTGAGGAATCAGACTGTCGTTTAGGCCTTGGGCAATAAACACGGGGATATCCACCGAGTTGATGCCGTCCACGCCGTCGTAGTACAGCCAATCGCCAAAAATAGAGCGTTGGTAGCCATCAAACACACCCTTTGTAACCCACACAAGATTGCCAACGTACCTACGGCTGACGTCCATCATCAGCGTTGAAGCATCGTTGACAGGGGCAATGCAGGCAGCCGCCTTGACGGTTGCACCACGCAAAGCAAGTATGGCGCTACAGGCGTAACCTCCCATGCTGTGGCCAAACAAAAACAGCGGCTTGGATGCCAAGCGTTGGTTGCTTTGAACAAATTGCAGCACGTTGTCAAGGTCGATCAACTGCTGCGTCATGCCCACCAACCCACCACCCTCCGAGGCATATACGCCCGTGCCGTCATATGCCAG
>JAFVXX010000115.1 GCA_017500905.1 Clostridia bacterium | reverse complement strand
TTTACTTGCAAACAGCACCTTGTCTCCTACACTTTTGCAATTTGAGTCTACGCAAATGTTGTTGCAAAACTCACCCAAATAGCCTATGCCCACAATTTTTAACACGCCCGAAAAGTAATTTGCGTCAACGCCCGTGTTTTCGGCTACCGAGTAAAATGTGTAAACGACGTCAAACAGCTCGTCCAACACGGTAAATACCAAAATTACAGACACCGCAATGGTAAGCACAACTGACATTTCGGGCTTAACTTGTCTTACAAGGACAATTGCAACCAACGAAACTATTGCAAGTCCAACAATCCTGATTACGTCCATACTACAATTCAAAAAGTGAAATTATTGTTTCAAACAGCTGAATTACCATATCAATTACTAAAATTAGTGCAAGCACTAATCCTGCAATTGAAACAAGATTGCCAATATCCTCCTTGTTGGCCCTTTTAAGCAAAATACTTGCAACGGCAGTAACCAACCCAATTAATGCAATTTTGAATATCAACGAAACGTCCATCTAAATCAACACCAACCCAACAATTACGCCGCAAAGCAATCCCAGCTTTTGTCCTAATCTTCCTTTAGATTTGTTGTCTGCACGCACGGCATTTAGTGTATTTTCAAAGTAGTCACAGTAGTAATCAAGATGCGCAACAAGCTCTTGATGAGTTGCGGCATTGAGCCCATCGAAAAATCTTTTTGCATATTGATACTCTATCTTACTTAAAAGCTTTTTCTTGCATGGTGCACCATCTACAAAATGTCTGCTGTACAAAGCAAATTCGTACGAAGCATCACAGAAAAACTCCTGCAAAAATTGATGCAAAACAAGCTTTTTTGTGCTTACGTTTGCACTAAACTTTTGACAAAATTGTAAAAGATTTGAATACAAAATTTCCTTACGCACTTGCGTGCTTTCCCAAGATTGTCCAACAAGATAACCCAATACTGAAGTGCAAAATAATATTATTATGTCTGTCATAGTGTTATATAATTAGGCAAATTATTATATAATTTTGCCGATTTGCCACCAAAATGCTCTAAAAACACGACATTTTCAAACATTAACTCGTTTTTACTACAAAACTTATTGACGGCATCAATGCTGCCGGAATGCAGGCTTGCATATACCTTTACACCACTACACAAAGCATCTCTCAGCCAAGAAACGTCACTTGCTGTAACCTCGTCACAAGCAATCACCTCCGGCGACAAGCTTTTCAATGCCAAGCCGACAGCTTGCTTGCGATTTAGGTGCAGCAGTACATCGCCCATAAAAGGCGTTGTTACGTTGCTGACCTGACTTATTTCGCCCCTTTCATCAAGCACAACTACGTCAAAATTTTTCGATGCACGCAAGCACAAATCTCTCAAAAAGGTTGTTTTGCCAAAGCCTGGCAATCCTACAACTAAAATGCTACTAAAAAGCAAATCGTTTGGTACCACACTACTGCAGCGATCAACGTGTCTGTTGACACGAATGCACACCGACGTAAATTTTGTAAAACAGGTTTGTCCAGCAGTACCAGTCTGACACTGACCGGCCAATCCAATTCGAGCGCCGTCCTCCAAAGTCAAATACCCATTAGCAATTTGATTTTCAAAGGCGTAAACGGAGCTTTGGCAGGCTTTTTTTACAAATGCGTCTATTTGATCTGCGTCGACAGTAACGGCTCCCTGCATACCTTTTTGCAAGCCTTCTTGCCCAACAAAAAAGCTTACACCATCCAACCTTACACGCACAGGAGCGTTTGCAACAAGTCGGATTTGCTGAAGCTTGTCCATGTATCGGGTAAGCATCAAAAGATTTTGCGGAAGACAATCCAACAACTTCATACTCTAAAATATTTTGACAAAACAAAATTTATGCATAAAAAAGACCGAACCCAAAAGAGTTCGGTCCAAACGGACAAAAATTACTTCATTCTTTCCATGTATTCGCCGGTACGAGTGTCAATACGGATCTTGTCGCCTTCTTCAACGAACATAGGAACCATCAATTCGTAGCCAGTTTCTACTGTAGCCGGTTTTGTAACGTTTGTAGCTGTGTTACCAGCAACGCCGGGTTCACAAACTGTAACCAACAAAACAACAAAGTTTGGTGGTTCAACAGAAAACGCTTCGCCCTTGTAGAACTTGATAGTAGCCGTCATGTTTTCTTTAATAAACATCAAAGCATCCTCTACTTGAGACTTGTTCAATGGAACTTGCTCGTAAGTGTCGTTGTCCATAAAGTAGTACAACTCGCCATCGCTGTAAATATATTCCATGTCCTTGCTTTCAATTTGAGCCTTTTCAAATTTTTCAGAAGGGTTGAAAGTTTCTTCACGGACTGCGCCCGTAACCACGTTTTTGATCTTCGTTCTTACAAACGCTGCGCCCTTGCCTGGCTTAACGTGTTGAAAATCAACAATAACGTAAATACCGTTGTTGTAAACGAATGTAACGCCTTTTCTAAAATCGCCTGCTAACATCATTTTTTTACTCCTCCTGAGTGTTTCTTATATGATTATAATATTTTTATTAGAAGTTGTCAAATCAATTACCCCATCTTTTGTAATTAACAACAAATCTTCTATTCTAACTCCACCCAAACCGGGGATATAGATGCCCGGCTCGACGGTAATCAGCTGATTGTGACCCAAAACGTCCTGCGAATTTGCCGACGCTGATGGGAATTCATGGATATCAATACCCAAGCTGTGGCCCGTGCTGTGCGTAAAGTGCTGACCATGTCCATTTGCAACAATTATTTCTCTTGCGTAAGAGTCAAGCTCTCTGCCTGTCATATCACAATATGCATTTTGAATTGCGTTACGCTGAGCCAGCAACACTATGTTGTAGATGTCAACCATCTCTTTTTTTGGCTCTCCTACAAAAAATGTACGAGTCATATCAGAGCAATACCCATTGTATGCAGCGCCAAAGTCAATTGTAACAGCATCGCCAAGCTCAATCTTTTTGTTGGTTGGATGCGCATGTGGCTTTGAAGTGTTTACTCCCGATGCAACAATCGTGTCAAATGCAAGACCGGTCGCACCCAGCTTACGCATGTAGTACTCCAATTCGATTGCAACCTCAATTTCTGTCATGCCCGGCTTGATAAACTTCAAAATTTGGCTAAAGGCTCTGTCAGTAATTGCTTGCGCACGCTTGATGCAATCAATTTCCTCATTAGTTTTGACACTGCGTATCAGACTGATTGCCTTACCTGCCTCAACAAGCTTAAAGGCAGACAAATTTTGTTGCATAACGTTGAAATCAGCAACCGTAAGCTCAGTATCCTCAAATCCAACCGTTTTTACGCCCTCTGTCTTGAGCAGGTCGACAATTTGCTCGTAAGCCTTTGCACCTTGCGTGCAAACAACCTGCAACTTGTCGCTTTGGATGGCGCATGCCATTTCGTAGTATCGTGGGTCTGTAAAAAACACACATTTACTTGGCAAAATTACCAAATAGCCAAATGTAGATGCAAATTCGGTAAAATACAGCCTGTTTTTTTCTGATACTACCAAAATTGCGTCGGCTGCAACGCTTGTAAATAGTTTAGTTGTGTCCTTCATAGTCACCTCTATTTTGCAGATAAATACATATTTTTCATTGCCAATGCGTCAGCTGCCTGAGTGCCGTCCGATTCGCAAATAATTACTAAATCGTTTAGGTTGTATTGCTTCAAAACTTCTGCCAAGGGCAAAAATTCCGGGCCAAACATTGTGTCCTCAAAGGTGAGATGCTTCACCTCTCCCCCCTTAGAAAACTCAATTTTAGAAAAGTGAACGTGCATTTTATTTACTTTGTCGTAACCAAGGTTTTCCAGCATGTAGTTAAAAAGCCTTTTGTAATCATCCTTGGTTTTGATAGAGCCGTAAGTGCGAGCATTTAGATGACCAAAATCTACGGTTGGAACAAGACATTTGTCAATCTTGCAAAACTCCACGACCTCAGCCAAATCACCAATTTGATTGATTTTGCCCATTGTTTCGGGACAAAAAGTAAAGCTTTGCATGCCGTTTAGGTAGATTTTGTCTACCAAATTTTCAATCCTCTTGTATGTCAAGGCAACGGCTTCATCCCTTGTCATCTTGCCAACGCTTGCAGGGTGAAAAATTACTCTTTCGCCGCCAAGCAATGCAACCTTTTTGCAGCTGTCAAGAACGTAGTTGTACGACTTTGCAGCCATTTCGTCGCTTGGATTGGCAAAATTGATGTAATAAGGCGCATGAACAGACACCTGTACGTCATACAAATTTGCTTGCTTTGCAATTTCCTGCGCAGTTTCGTCACTCAACGTAATGCCACGACCAAAGGAATACTCGTAAGCTGTAAGTCCCATCGTCGCAAGCCATGCAGGTGCTTGAACCGTGCGCTTAAAGCCTTGGTCGTAAAAATCTTTGCTGTTTCCACTTGGACCAAATCTAATCATTTGTTGCACTCTCCACATCCATCTTTAGTTGATTGGCAAGCTGCTCCTTGCTGTCAAACTTTTTGACAGGACGCAAAAACTTTGTCAATTCAACAGTAAGTGTCGCCCCATACAAATTGCCATCAAAGCCAATCAAATGAGCCTCAACCGAATTATGCTGCAAATCAAAGGTTGGCTTTGCGCCAACGTTGACTATGGCAGGATAGGATTGCCGTCCAACAACTGCCCTGCCTGCGTAAACACCAACCGGCAACAGTTTTTGTGCAGAAATTTTAAGATTTGCCGTAGGAAAATTCAACGTGCGGCCAACCTTGCGTCCGTTTTCAACCACACCTGTTACAAAATACGGCTGCGAAAGCAAGGTGTTTGCCTTTTCTACCTGATTTTGCATCAAAAGCTTACGCACTAATGTACTGCTTATCTTTTGACCGTCCTGCAAAACTTCTTCCACTACGGTACATCCAACGCCGATGCGCTCAAAATATTGCTTTACGTATGAACTATTTTTTCGGTCACGACCACAAGTGTAATCAAATCCACAAACAACGTGACGCAAATCGTAGCGACTTAGTACTTGCAAAAACTCGTCGGCAGACAAATTCATAAACTGCTTGTCAAAGGTTGCAGATGCCACCACGTCCAAGCCAACGTTTTTGTAAATAGAAAGTCTTTCCTCAAAGGTATAGATGGGTTTAGCATCCATACCAAGCACTTCAAAATGGTTGTTGCAAAAGGTAAGCAATGCACAGAGGCAATCATTTTGATTTGCAATGCTACGTGCAACGTCGTACAAAGCAACGTGTCCCTTGTGCATGCAATCAAAAAAGCCCAAAGTAATTACAATTGGTTTATTAAATTGTTGACCAAATGAAATATTAAGCATTTTTTAGGTTATATCGGGATACAAGCTTGCCTTCAACACACTCGTACAGCCCAAACAACTCTCCTTTGCAGTAAATTTTTTGTAATCCGTCAAACTCTGCACTGATTCTAACGCCATTTTGCAATTTGGCGTAAAACTTTTCATCAACATGATGGGCAGGGTACTCCTCAAGAGGATAGGTAACAGGCAGCAATGCCGCCTCCTTAAGCTGTTCAATCTCATCCAGAGTAAAAGCATCAGCGATATCAAAGCATCCGGAGTTTAGCCTGATTAGCCCACTCATATATCCTACGGTACCCACATATGTAGCCAAATCTCGAGCCAAGCTTCTGATGTATGTGCCACCACTGCAGGTAATGTCGAAAATATATGTGGATTGGTCAACCTGCCTTACAAAATCGTACGAATACACCGTGACTTTGCGCTTTTTGAGCTCCACCTCGTTGCCGCTTCGAGCCAATTGGTATGCCCTTACGCCTCCAACAGAAATTGCCGAATACATAGGTGGAACTTGTTCAATTTCGCCCAAAAAGGCTTTTGAGGCCTCCAAAACGGCACTTGTGCTTGGCACGCTTCCCGTGGAAACAACTTTGCCGTACGAATCAAGAGTATCGGTTGTTTTACCAAAGGTAAAAAATGCCCTGTAAGTCTTCTGTTTGTTTGTAAGCAAATCAAAAAGCTTGGTTGCATTGCCTACGGCAATGGGTAAAACGCCAACTGCACCGGGATCAAGAGTGCCCAGATGGCCGATTTTGCGCTCGCCAAGTATCTTGCGTAGTTTGACAACAACGTCGCTTGCAGTTGCTCCACAGGGCTTCAAAACGTTTACAAAGCCGTTTAGCATAAGTATCTACCTACGGCAAACACAATTTTGTCTACCACGTCCTCAAAAAATCCACTTATCATACAACCGGAGGCATTGACGTGTCCACCACCACCAAACTCCTCGCAGATTTGTCTTACGTCGAAATTTTTGCCACGCATACTGATTTTATACACGTTTGCTGCGTGTTGACAAATCGACACGCCTACAACGGCGCTGTCAACGTTTACGGCATACTGAACAAGGCCTTCAGTTGATGTGGAATCTACGCCAAGCTTTTCAAAATCGGAATCTGTAGCATACAAAAGCACCAATTTGTTGTCAAAGTAGGTGCGAATGCGTGACAATGCCAGCCCCAAAAGCTTTGTTTTTGCCAAGCTGACGTCCTTAAAAAACACTCGATTGACAAGCTGAATGTCAGCGCCAAGTGCAACAAGCTTGCTTGCTACGTCAAACACAGCCTTGCTTGTGTTGGAGTGAGCAAAATTGCCTGTGTCAGTGCAAAGCCCCATGTACAAATAGGTTGCAATTGCGCTGTCAATTTGCACACCAAGGGCATCAATTACCTGCAAAACAATTTCGCAGGTGCTGGCTGTATCCCAAACAAGATTGTATTTAGAAAAGTACTCGCCACCATGATGGTCAATAGTCAGCGTGTTGTAAAATCTGTCAAAAATGGTTGCAAATTCGCCAACTCGAGACAATGCGCCACAATCAACTGCCACCATCAAGTCAAATTTTCCATCAAATTGCGTCCTTATACAGCTTGTTTCAGCAAAATTGCCAAAAGAGTCGGTCAACTTAGTATCACAAAAAATCTCGGCATTTTTACCAAGCTTTTTCAAGGCAAGGCACAAAGCAACGCACGCCCCAACGGCATCTCCATCGGGACGGGTGTGCGCAAAGATTGCAATGCTGCTTGCCTTGCTTAATAGTTTTGATACTTCGTTAGTCGTTGTCTTTTGGCAAAATTTCATACAAAATTTGGTTTATCCTTTGACTGTATTCCATAGTCGTATCCAGCACAAACTTAAATTGTGGTACAGTACGAATATGCATTTGTTTGGAAATTTGTTGTCTGATAAAGGGCTCGCTTTCTTGCATTGCAACAAAGGTTTTTGCAGCACGCATTTCGTTGGTAGAAAAGATGCTGACGTAAACCTTTGCCGTAGCAAGCTCCTTGTCGCAAACAACCTCCAAAATTGTAAACATTTCCGTCAAATCGGGATGTTTAACCTTTTTAGTAAGCAATTCGGATATATATTTTCTAAATTCCGAATTCAATTTTTCAAGCCTGTTGCTCATTGTTCGATTTCTTCCATTTGATAAATTTCAAAGATGTCGCCCACCTTGATGTCGTTGTAGTTTTCGACAGAAACACCACATTCGTAGCCGGATGCAACTTCCTTGACGTCATCCTTGAAGCGCTTCAAAGCCAGAATGTTGCCGTCGTAGACACAAACGTCGTTGCGATATACACGCACCTTGCCGTTTCGGACAGCCTTACCACTTGTAACGTAAGCACCTGCAACAGCACCAACGCCCGAAATCTTAAACACCTCTCTGACTTCAATCGAGCCAACAATGGTTTCACGGTACTTAGGTGCAAGCATGCCCTTCATTGCCTTTGTTACGTCATCAACCGCATCGTAAATTACATTGTACAATCTGATGTCGACACCTTCCTTTTCGGCAACAACCTTTGCATTTGAATCGGCACGAACGTTGAAACCAATTACAATTGCGTTGGATGCACGAGCAAGCATGATGTCCGTTTCGTTGATAGCACCAACACCACCGTGGATGGAGGAAACCTTGACCTCATCGTTGCTGATCTTTTCCAAGCTGGAGCGCAATGCTTCCAAGCTGCCTAGAACGTCCGTTTTGATGATAAGGTTGAGGTTTTTGAGGTTGCCCTCGCTGATTTTGCCAAACAAATCGTTTAGATTCATCGAAGTGGATTGCTTAGCACTTTCAATCTTCACCTTGTCCTTACGCTCCTCAGCCGCCTTCTTGACAAGCTTTTCGTCAGCAGCATGAACAAAGTCGCCTGCTTGTGGGACCTCCGAGAAGCCCAAAACCTCTACTGGAGTAGATGGACCTGCTTGCTTTACACGCTTGCCCTTGTCGTCAAACATGGCACGGATTTTGCCCGTAGCAAAGCCTGCGATTACGTTGTCGCCAACACTCAACGTGCCATTTAAGACAAGTACTGTAGCAACCGGACCTCTGCCCTTGTCAAGCTTGGCCTCAAGCACGCTACCCATTGCACGCTTTTTGGGATTTGCCTTAAGCTCCTTGATTTCAGTAACCAACAAAACTGCTTCAAGCAAATTGTTGATGCCCATGCCCGTCTTTGCAGATACAGGCACAAGGATTATGTCACCACCCCACTCTTCAACAAGCAAGCCATGCTCGGCAAGCTGCTGCTTTACTCTGTCGGGGTTGATATCGCTTTTGTCCATCTTGTTCATAGCAACAATGATGGATACGTCGGCTGCTTTTGCGTGGTTGATTGCCTCGATTGTTTGTGGCATTACGCCGTCGTCAGCAGCAACAACGATGATTGCAACGTCGGTGATTTTTGCACCACGAGCACGCATGGAGGTAAACGCTGCGTGGCCGGGCGTATCAATAAAGGTAATGGACTCGCCGTTGATTTGTACGGTATACGCACCAATGTGTTGTGTAATACCACCTGCCTCGCCACTTGTTACACGAGTGTTACGGATGGCGTCAAGCAAGCTTGTCTTACCATGGTCAACGTGGCCCATGACGGTTACGATTGGTGGACGCTTGGTGTTGTCCTCCAAGCCGTCGTCCTCAAAGGTTTCTGCAATTATTTCCTCTGCAGATTTTTCTGCCTTAAGCTCTAACGTAATGTCGTACATGCTTGCAATATAAGATGCGTAGTCAAAGTCGATAGAGTCGTTGATTGTATTAAAGATAAATTCCTTAAACAATTTCTTTATTATTTACGAAACGGAAAAGCCAATTTTTTAGGATATCACCTTTATAGGCACAT
>JAFVXX010000114.1 GCA_017500905.1 Clostridia bacterium | reverse complement strand
TGTGGGACGTATTGTGTAATTACATAAGCGGTTTTGAAATTACCGAGGCAACCATCGACAGCTTGGTGGTTGTAGCAGGATTGGACGGCGAGTTGCTTAGTGGCGAGTGGGAGTTTATAAAGTACGTGTTTGATATTCACGAGTGCAACTACGATTACTATTGCGACAAGGTGGCATCTTTTCAAAGCATCAAGATCAAGCGCGCAGTATCAACCTTTAAGCAAAGCCTGCCCTACAAGGCAAAGGAACCGTTTGTTTGTCTGTGCATTGCCTTGATGTGCGCCGACAATCGCTTTACCTACGAAGACCTTGACTTTTTAGAAGATTGCTTACTTGGATAGTGGGGTGTGTTAATTATGAAAAAAGATGCGCTTGAGAAATATGTTGAAGCCGTGTGTAAACAGGCACAATACGTTTTTCAAAATGAAGAACAATTTAGATATGCTTTGGTGGAGATGTTAAAGCATGGATGCAATACACCACACAAATTGCAAGCCTATGACAATGTTTACGTTGAAGTGCCCTTTGAGAACCCAGGAGTAACTTCAAAAGGTAAATACGTTTACGTTGATATTGTTGTGGAAGTGGAAGAAAACAAATACACACTGATTGAATTGAAGTATGGTACCAAGGGTAAGGTGAAAAACGACTTAAAGGGCGTTAATAAATTGGAAAATATTCCTAACAACGTAATTTCCAAACGAATTGAAGGATACAAAAAGGATAAGATAAAACTGAAAGACTTATTGGACGCCAACAATAGAGTCAACGAACCCAAGAGATTCAATGGCTTTGCTATTTTGTTAGTAAATGATGATATGGTGAAAAGTAACGAGGTTGAAATACACAAAACCACCTTTTATTTTGTTGTAGAAAAAATATAATAAGATAAACACCAAAAAAGGACTGACAGGCGTCAGTCCTTTTTGGTTGCTGTTTTACATTTTTATTAAATCGTTTACGACGGCTGAGGCAAGTAGCATGCCGGCTGTGGGTGGCACAAAGGATATGCTTGCAGGGATATGCCTGCCGTTTTCGGTGGGTTGAAAATCCAATTTTACGGGTGGCTCCTTGGAGAAAACTACTTTTAGGGAGGGTACGCCACGTGCTTTAAGCTCCTTACGCATCACCCTTGCAAGGGGGCAAACGGAGGTTTGGCTGATATCTGCAATTTGTAGCAACTCGGGATGCAGCTTGTTGCCCGTACCCATACAACTGACCAACGGTATGCCCTGTTTGTGGCAAATTTCGGCAAGAAGAAGCTTGCTTGTTACCGTGTCAATGGCGTCCACAACGTAGTCAAAGGTGTCAAAGGGCATTTGACAGCAGGTGGTTGCGTCAAAAAAGCAATTAAATGCCTCCACCTGCAGGCTGGCATTGATTTGCAACAGGCGTTGCTTAAGCACCTCCACCTTGTGTTGACCAATGGTGTTGGTGGTGGCAATCAGCTGACGATTGAGGTTGCTTGTCTTTACAACGTCGTTGTCTACAATGGTCAGCTTGCCAATGCCTGCACGGGCAAGGGCCTCGGCGCAAAATGCGCCAACTCCACCCACGCCAAACACGGCTACGTGCTGAGCTTGCAAAAGCTGTAGGTTGTTGCTTCCAATAAGCAGTTGTGTACGAGTAAACATAGTGTATGTGTGTTGCTCCTTTGTTTAATTGTAGCATTTACGCCCTGCATTGTCAATTCCATGCGTAAAATTTGTGCAATTGCACAATCTAAACTCATCAGTATGGTAGGAGGCAAAATGAAGCTTAAAACACTTGTTTCGGCAGTAACATTTTTTGCAACGTTGCCCTGTGCGTTGCTTGGTCTTGCAGGGGGCGAAATGGTGGCGCAGACGCTGGATGCCGACTTTGGCTTTGGCGACGTCAGCGTGGATTTGGTGGTGGAGTACAAGGGCAAAAGCATGTTTGCCAATTCCATCAAAATTGTCGTAGGCGGCAAGGAGGGCTACAGCTTTGTGCCTGCTGCCACGTGTGGATGGCGTCCCCAAATAAGCACCGTTTGCATGGGGGATGGCACAACCTGCTTGCTGCTTGCCGTGGGCGATGCCGATTTGCCATGCACGCAGCTGTTTGTGTACAGACTGGATGGGTGTCAGGCGCAGCTTGTTGCTTGCAACAAAATTTTGCTGTAATGGGCAAATGCAGTTGAGTTTTTTGCAAGGTAGTAGTATAATTGTACCAAAGACAAGGAGGTGGCAACTATGAAGCAGCTTTTGGTAGTTGTGGATATGCAAAACGACTTTGTAACGGGTGCATTGGGCACTGCAGAGGCGCAAGCCATTGTAGACAACGTAGTGCGTTTGTGCCAAGCAGCCGTCGGCAACGGCAACGAGGTTGTCTTTACCCGTGACACTCACGGTGAAAATTACCTTTCCACCCAAGAGGGCGCAAGGCTACCCGTACAGCATTGCATAAAGGGCACTTGGGGCTGGCAAATTGTGGATCAATTGGCGCAATATGCCACCAACGTAATCGACAAGCCCACCTTTGGCAGCGTCAATTTGGCGCAATACGTAAAGGATGGAGGCTTCGACGTGGTCAATCTTGTGGGCTTGTGCACCGACATTTGCGTCATCAGCAACGCAATGCTTATCAAGGCGTACAGCACCGAAGCAAAGGTGGTTGTGCATGCCAATTGTTGTGCAGGGGTTACGCCTGCCAGCCACAGCAACGCCTTGGAGGCAATGAAAATGTGCCAAATTGAGGTAGTATATTAATTACTAAACAGCGAACATTGTTCGCTGTTTTTTAGTGTAAAAAAATACACAATTTTTACATTTGGACGGACTCTAATTTGTTTGACAAAAGCAAGCCGGGTTTGCTATGATATTTACAGAAGTAGTTTTCAATTAAAAATTGAAAAGTTTGCCCAAAGGAGTAGTAGATTTGGCAAAAATTTTGTTGGAAAAGCTTAAAGAAGCCGTAGTTGCCGTGCTTCCCATCACAATCATCGTGGTGATACTAAACTTTGTCACTACGCCAATGCCCACGCTCAATTTGGTGGCATTTTTGTTGGGAGCATTGTTTTTGATAGGTGGCATGGCGTTGTATTCGCTGGGAAGTGACACGTCCATGACGGCGATAGGCACGCAAATTGGCCGTTTGCTTACTACCAAGCGCAGGCGTTTGCCCACAATTTTGCTGGTTGCCTTCATCATTGGCTTCATCGTGACCATTGCAGAGCCCGATTTGATGGTGCTTGCCGGTCAAGTGGGGGATGCAATCCCACCAACCGTGCTGCTTGTAACCATTGCTACGGGTGTTGGCATCTTTTTGCTTCTTTCCTTTTTGCGTATTTTTGTCAAAATCAACCTAAACGTGCTGCTTGTTGTGTTTTACGTAATTTTGTTTGCCCTGGCAGGCTTTGTGGACAGCAACTTTGTCCCCCTTGCTTTTGACAGCGGTGGTGTAACCACAGGCCCCATCACGGTGCCCTTCATCATGGCGTTGGGCATAGGCCTGTCGGCCAACCTTGGCGGCAAAAACTCGCAAGACAACAGCTTTGGTATGATTGCTTTGTGCTCGGTTGGGCCAATACTTATGGTGGTGCTGCTGGGATTGTTTTACCATCCCGAAATCAGCCCCGAGGCAGGCCGACCACAGGATATGGTTACATACACCGGCTTTGTACAGGTGTTGGGCACCTTTGTAAAGGCGTTTCCGCACTACCTAAAGGAGGTAGGTGTGGCGCTGTTGCCCATCACGGCGTTTTTTGCATTGTTTCAATCGTTCAACGGCAAGCTGTCACGACTGCAATGGCTAAAGATTGGCGTCGGCTTAGTGTACACCTACGTGGGCTTGTCCGTCTTTTTGACAAGCGTCAACGTTGGCTTTATGAGTGCAGGCTCCTACATTGGCAAAACGTTGGCAGGGCTGGGTAACAATTGCCTGATTGTGCCTGTAGGCATGGTGATTGGCGCATGCATCGTCCTTGCCGAGCCGGCAGTACACGTGCTGACCAAGCAGGTAGAGGAAATTACGTCGGGTATCATCAAGCGCAGCACAATGCTAAAGGTGCTGTCCGTGTCGGTTTGCGTATCAGTGGGATTGTCCATGGTGCGTGTGCTTACAGGGCTTTCCATCTGGTGGATAATCGTCCCCGGCTACGCAGTTGCGCTGCTGCTTAGCTTGTTTGTGCCAAAGATATTTACAGGTATCGCATTTGACAGCGGTGGCGTGGCAAGCGGCCCCATGACGACAACCTTTTTGCTTCCATTTGCATTGGGAGCATGTGCGCAGCTGGGAGGCAACGCCTTTACCGATGCGTTTGGCGTAGTGGCATTTGTTGCAATGACGCCCCTTGTAACCATACAATGCTTGGGAGTTGTGTACAAAATCAAGCTGTCGCAAAGAGCCAAGCTTACCGAAGAAATCAAGCGTCAAATTGCCCTTGAGGGTGACGAAATTGTGGACGTAGCAAAGTTTTTTGCAAGTCAAAAGCCACGCAGAAGCAAAAAAGGAGGTGCGACAAAGTGAAAAGTCAACTTAAGCTTGCAGTAATCATCGTTGACCGCAGCGTTGGACGCAAGGTTGTCAAAAGCATCAACAAGTACGTCAACGTAATCAACGTGATGTACGGTCACGGCACAGCGCACTCGGAGGTGCTTGCAGTGCTTGGCATTGGCGAGCCCAGCAAGGACGTAATACTTTGCACCGTAATGCAGGACAAAATTGCCGACCTAACCAAGCTGTTTGTAGACAAGTACAAGTTTGGCAAGGCTGGCACAGGCATTTTCTTTACCATACCCATCACAAGCGTAGGTGGTATGGCAACGCTGCAATCGCTGGCAGGCAAAATGTTTAAGTAAGGAGGCCATCATGGCAAAAAACAAATTTGAACTAATTGTTACTATCATAGATCACGGCTACTCGGAGGAAGTGATGAAGCAAGCCAAAACAGCAGGCGCAACAGGTGGCACTGTGTTGCACGCACGTGGCACGGGTGACAGTGAAATTGCCCAACTATTTGGCATAACCATCCAACCCGAAAAGGAGTTTGTACTGATACTTGCCCCTGTAAAGGACAAGGAACGAATCATGAAGGCCATTGCTAAGGGTGCAGGGCTGGAAACCAACGCCAAGGGAATTGTGTTTTCCTTGCCGGTAGACGACGTGGTGGGTGTGTTTGAAAAGCCCGTCGACAAGGTAGAGGACGTGCAGCCTCAACCAAAGGCTACGGTTGACGAGCAATGAAGCAAAACTACCTAAGCAAATCCTTTGACGTAACCACAAGCTGTGTGGACGCCAACAACGTCGCAACGTGCAAGTATCTTTTGCAAATTTGTCAGGACGTTGCCGTGCTGCACGCCGACCATCTTGGTTACGGTTGGAAGGCCCTTGCCTCTTGCAACACGCTGTGGGTTGTATCTAAGGTTGCAGTTCAGGTTCACACCCCTGTAATGCTAAACGACGTTGTCACCGTTACAACCTGGCCTGTTGTACCCAACAGATTTGTTGCTGACAGACACTACCAAATACACAACGGCAACGGACAGTTGGTTGCTGAGGCCATTTCACGCTGGTGCATAATCGACTACACCACACGCAAAATGGTCAATCCCAAGGATGTTTCGCAGCGCTTTTACGATGGCGACTACCTGGATAAGATATGCGGAGCTCAATTTGAAGGTCAAAAGATTGTTTTGGACGACACCTTCAGCGAAAGCTACAGCAGGCAAATTCGCTGGTCGGATTTGGACCTCAATCGTCACGTCAACAACACAAAGTACGCTGACTTTGCCGTTGATTGTCTTGACGAAAAAACTCTTGACGGCACGTATGCCGGCAAATTTGAAGTAACATACCACGGAGAGTGCCACTTGGGTGACATGCTTAAGCTGTACAGCAGCCTAAAAGACGGTCATCACAGGGTTTTGGGGCAAAAAGACGGCGCAAATTGCTTCACTTTTGTGGCAGATTACAAAAAATTGTAACAATTTTGCCAAAATCATTGTAAAGTAGTAGGCAAGTGTGATACAATTAGAAATGGCTTTAATCAAGTTTTAGGATAATCATGAAAAAGGATAACCAAGAAAAACTTAATAAAAAGGCTAATGGCGAAAAATTGTTTGTTCCACAATCGATGGAAAGCGCAATGCAAACCTTTGCAGAAAACGATTCTGCACCCGTCGAGCCCAAAAAGAAGCGCAACAATTGGCTTAGCAACATATTGCTGGTTGTTGTCATTTGTGCTACAATTTTCATTATGCTTCAGCTTGGTCAAAACATGGAGGGTGGGATCAAATCCTTTGACGAAGTAATTGCCAATGCCGACGTGACGTTTGCTCTTGTTACCGTGGGCGTGCTGTTTGTGTTGTTTACGCTGGAAAGCAGCAAGTATGCAACCATCATTTCGGTCATCGACGGCAAGCCTCGCTGGAAGGAAAGCATCAAGGTTATGTTTTTGGGCAAGTACTACGACAACGTGACTCCCTTTGCTTCGGGTGGTCAGCCCTGGCAAATAAGCTACCTTCACAAAAAGGGCTTTTCGGGTGGCACGTCCACTGCCGTAATTTTGATTAAGTACATTGCCAACATATTTATGTGGCTTACGGTGTCTGCCGTTGCAATGATATTCAACAAGGACGCCTTGACGGGATTGGCGCCTGAAATGCAAGGAACGCTTGTTGCAGGTGGTTGGCTGGGCTGGTCAATCAACATGATTTTGCCTGTTTTTGCCATATTTTTTATGCTGCTACCCAACGTCGGCACGGCAATAGTGCGTGGCGTTGTCAGGCTGGGCGCAAAGCTTAGGATTGTAAAAAACGAGGAAAGGACGCAAAACAAGGCGTTTAAGACGGTCAAGGACTTCAAGGCGGCAATATCCATCATGATTCATCACCCTTGGAGATTGCTTGTTTTACTGTTGCTTTGTGCAATGGAAGTAACCCTTGTGTTTGCATTGCCCTACTTTGTAATGCGTGCCTACAACGGTCTGTCCGATGCAGGAGGCATTGCAACGCTGTTTGACGTAATTACACTAAACGTGTTTGCAACGCTTGCCGTAACGGTTGTACCTACACCCGGCAACAGTGGTGCGTTGGAGTCGGCAGTAATGGCGGCATTTTCCAAAATCACCGAGGAAGTTCTGTTTTGGGTAGTGCTTACATGGCGAAGCCTGGTGTACTACGTGTACATTTTGGTGGGATTTGGCATCACCATATTTGAAATGATTCGAAACGGCGTCCGTAAGGGCAGACAAAAGCGTTTGGCAAGGGACGCTGCTCAGGCAGCAGTAGAGGAGCAAAAGCCTCAGCAAGAGCAAGAGGACGCTGACAGCCAGCAAGCTGAATAAAACTTTGACATCAAAAAAGCACACTGACTACAAGTCAGTGTGCTTTTGATTTTTGGTAGTAAATGGTGCAGGCAAATTACTTTTTGTACTTTGCGTCCAATCGCATCAGATTGTCCAACAAGCCTTGTATGCTGTCAATCAGGCTTTGGCTTTCATCACTTGGCAGCGAAACAAATAGCTCGGCAAGGCGCTTGTTTACCTCGCAACGCAGGTCTGTCAACAGCTTTGTACCCTTTTCGGTGGTGCAAACAAGTATTTGACGGCGATTTTTTTCGTTGCATTTGCGCTCGACGGTGCCCATTTCGACAAGGGCATCTACAACCTTTGTAAGCTGTTGGTTGCTCATTTGCAGCTCCTTAGCAAGGGCAGACATTGTGCACGAGCCCAGCGCCCCAACGGTGTTTAGGCATACCAGCTGTGTTGTGGATAGGGGTAGCGACTTTAGCGCCACCAACGAGCGAAAGCTTTTGCGTATGGTTGGATATAGGTAAAAAACCGACTGCGTCATTTGCGAAATTTTTTCTGTCATAGTGCACCTCATAAATTAAATTATAACACGCAAAACAATTTTGGTCAATAGCGTTTTGCAAAATATTTAGTTGGCACATTGCTACAAAATACTTTTCAAAAGCCTTCAAATTTGGTATACTTAATAAAAACACATCAGGAGACAATTTATATGGCAAACAAAGCAGTAGCACTTGTAGGAATGTGTGGTAGTGGCAAATCCGTCTTGACGGAGTTTTTTACTCAGCTGGGATGGGAAAAGGTGTACTTTGGCGGCGTAACGGTTGCTCAGCTTAAAAAGCAAGGACTGGAAATCAACGAGGCCAACGAGCGTGCAATGCGTGAAGGGCTTAGAAAGCAATACGGAATGGGTGCATTTGCATTGCTTTTGGTGGAAGAAATTGCACAAAAGCTGGACAAAACTAACACCGTTTTGGATGGGCTTTACAGCTGGTCGGAGTACAAAATCCTTCGTGAAAAATTTGGTGATGATTTGGTGGTGCTTGCAATCACAACCAATCGCAGCGTGCGCTATCAACGCTTGGCTTGCCGTGAGTTTAGACCACTTACAGCCGAGCAAGCATTTAGTCGTGACGTTTCGGAAATTGAAAATCTTGAAAAGGGTGGCCCTATTTCCATTGCCGATTACTACATTGACAACAACGGCAGCGTGCAAGACCTGAAAAATCAATTTGACAAATTTTTAGAGTGGCTCAACAGATGACATCAGTAACGAAGCGATTGGCAACAATCGCTTTTTGAAATATGAAAGTAGTAATTCAACGTGTAAAAAAAGCAAATTTATGGGTAGACGGCAAGCAAGTTTCGGCAATTGACAAGGGGCTTGTGGTGTATCTTGGCATCGAGAAGGGCGACATCAACGTCAGTGCTGCCTACCTTGCGCGCAAAATTGCCAAATTGCGCATATTTGAGGACGACAACGGCAAGATGAATCACTCCGTAGTGGATGTGGGTGGTCAGGTGTTGCTTGTTTCGCAGTTTACCCTTTTGGCAGATACCGATCACGGACATCGTCCCTCATTTACTCAGGCCGAAGAGCCTAAGCTTGCCAACGTTTTGTATCTAAACTTTGCCGAGTTTTTGAAGGCTTACGGAGTACCCGTGCAGTTGGGTGTTTTTGGTGCAGATATGACTATCAATCAATGCAACGATGGCCCTGTCACCATTGTAATGGAGAAAAAGTAATGATTACCATCAAGGATTTGTACAAGCAGGGAGTTGGTCCGTCCAGCTCGCACACAATGGGGCCGGTCAAGGCAGTGCAATGCTTTTTGCAACGCTACCCCAATGCGGACCAATGCAAGGTGGTGCTGTACGGCTCGTTGGCTTTGACGGGCAAGGGACACGGCACCGACAGGGCAATCGCCAAGGCGTTTGGTAACAATCAGGTGGACATTATCTTTGATTGCAACACACCTGTGCCTCATCCCAACACAATGGATTTTTACGCAACGGAGGGGGACGTCCCCTGCCAAATGCGTGTATTTAGCATCGGTGGCGGAGCAATCGTCATCGAAGGCGAGGAGGGGGCAAGCCACAAGCCTGTCTATCCTCACAAAAGCTTTGCCGAAATCAAGCAATATTGCAAGGACAATGGGCTTAGATTGTGGCAGTACGTTTTGCAATGCGAGGGCGACGACGTTGTGGTCTACCTTGAGCAAATGTGGCAAACAATGTGCAACGCCATCAATCAAGGCCTTGCTGCCGAGGGCGTGCTGGAGGGTGGCTTGGGCGTTGTTCGACGTGCAAAAAAGCTGTCGCAGCCCCTTGTCAACGAGGATCAGCGCACCTACGAAAACCGTGTCGTAGCAGCCTACGCCTTTGCCGTTGGCGAGCAAAATGCCAGTGGTGGCGAAATAGTTACTGCCCCCACCTGTGGTGCATGTGGCGTGCTTCCTGCCGTGTTTAGGTACGAATCGGAGGTGCGTTCGCTTGGGCTTGACACCGTCGTTCATGGATTGATGACGGCAGGCCTTGTAGGCAATCTTGCAAAGCACAACGCATCCATCAGTGGTGCAGAGTGCGGCTGTCAGGCCGAGGTGGGCGTTGCATGCAGCATGGCAGCAGCAGGCCTTGCCGAAATGCTGGGTATGAGCATTGACGAAATTGAGTACGCAGCCGAGGTTGCGCTGGAGCATCATCTGGGACTTACGTGCGACCCCATTGGTGGATTGGTACAAATCCCCTGTATCGAGCGTAACGCCGTTGCTGCAATGCGTGCCATCAACGCAGTAAATCTGGCAGGGTTTTTGGCCGACAGCGGCAAAATCTCGCTGGATATGGTGCTTAAGACCATGTACGAAACGGGCAAGGACATCAATGCAGGCTACAGGGAAACCTCGCTTGGTGGCTTGGCAAAGCACTACACAACAAAGTGATTGTTACAAAAAGCAAGGAACTTGGGTTTACCAAGCTCCTTGCTTTTTTGTGTAGATTAGTTTTTGCTGGCAAGCAGTTTTTTTGTCTTTTTGCTGTCGTACAAGGGGATGCTTACGCTGATAGAGGTGCGACCGTTGCTGTGGTCCGCCTTTATTTTGCCGTTGTGCGTTTCGCAAATAGACTTTGCAATGGCAAGGCCAAGGCCGTGTCCACTAAGATTTTTGTTGTGGGACGAGTCCAACGTGTAAAACCTGTCAAACATGCGTGCAATTTGCTCGTCGCTTAGTTGGGTGCTGTCGTTGGAAATGGTAATCTGAGCGTATTTGTCTGCCTGCTGCAGCGTCAGCTGTACGTTTCCTACGCCCGTGCTGTACTTGTTGGCATTGTCCAGCAGTATGGTTACAAGCTGTTGCAGCTGCTGCTTGTTGCCGTATACGTACACGTCCAACGGGACGTCAAAGTTGAAGGTTTTGCCGTTTTCGTAAAATATGGCGTCACAGCTTAGTGCAGTGGTGCCAACGCAGTCGCTAAGGCTAACCTTTTCCATGTTGACCTGCAATCCGCTGTCGTTTTTGGTCAAAAACAACAAATTGGATACCAGCTCGCTCATGCGTTGACTTTCGCTACGTGTTGCCTCCAGCCACTTCATTTGGCTTTGCACCGATTCGTCTGCGTGTGAGGTGACGATGTCTGTGTTTGCCATGATGATGGAAAGGGGTGTTTTTAGCTCGTGCGAGGCATCAGCAACAAATTGCGTTTGCTTTTGCCAGCTTTCTTCTACAGGCTGCAGTGCGATGTGTGCAAGCATTGTGCTTATTACGTAAAAAAGCCCCAGACTTACAAACGCCAGCAGTGCCGACAGCGAAAAGTAGCTGCCGTAGTTGCTGCTACGGGCAAAGCCGTCCAGCACAACTATTTTTGTTGTGCCCTGTTGTACGTCCACCTGGCGCACGTACTTGCAGCGCATACGCATCACGTAGCCACTGTCCTTTTTTGCTTGCAGTATGTGGGGCACAGCCTGCATAAGCTCGTCGTTTTCCAGTCGGGATTTGTGCGAGCTGTAAATGCGCGCAACGTTGCTGCTGTCAATTACAATCAGCGAAATGTCGCTAAGCTCGTCGTTGGTTTGTATGTCCTGCACGGTTGTCTCGCCCTGCAGCACGCTTTGTATACGGCGTTGCGTATCCTTTTGTATACGTGACGAGCCAATTACAAACACCACCAGCAGTGCAGTAAACAGGATTATGCCTGCAAGCACAAGGTTGATTAGTGCAATTTTCTTTTTGAGCTTCTTAATCACGGTCGGTCTCCAAGTAGTAGCCAAGCATACGCTTGCTTAGTATGGTCAGCTTGCTTCCTACAAAGCTAAGCTTTTTGCGCAAAAAGGACATGTACGCCTCTACGTCGTTTTCGGTGATGTCGCAATCCAGCCCCCACACCTTGGATATAATCATATCCTTGGACAGCACTTGCTTGGGATTGGTCAGCATAAAGTACAGTATGTTGTACTCCTTTGCGCCAAGACTAACCGATTTGTCGCCACAATGAAGGGTGTAGTTGCTGGTGTTAAGCACAACGTCCCGGTAGCAAACGGTGTCTACAACCATTTCGCCGTGACGACGTGCCAAGGCACGCACACGAGCAAGCAATTCTTCCATGGCAAAGGGCTTGGGCAGGTAGTCGTCTGCACCAAGGTCCAAGCCTTTGACCTTGCTTTGAAGGTCGTCCTTTGCCGTAAGCATAATTACGGGGACGGCATTTTTGCTTTCTCGCAGCTTTTTGATTACCTCAAAGCCATCCATATTGGGCATCATTACGTCCAGCAAAACAACGTCGTAATCGCCGTTGTTGGCGCAATACAAGCCGTCCTCTCCGTCATAGACAACGTCTACCACGTATTTGTGTTGGCGAAACAATTCGCCTATGGCGTCGGCAAGCTTGACTTCATCATCAATTATTAGTATTTTCATGGCTGTTTTCTCCTATGTATGCCAAAATTTTACAAATTTTGTCTTAAACTCAACTGAAGTGTAATTACAAGGTATCACAAAATGGACGATTAGTCAACAGGCATTTTTTGCAATTGCACGTTTTTTAAGGTTTATTTAATGATTACGTCTTACAATAAGCACGTAGATCAATCGAATACCCCCCCTTGTAAACCCTTTTTTGTGTTTATGTTTAATCTCCTCTATATTTTCCATGTATTCGATTGGTCACGTACGACCAGCCAAGGCGCTCCCACAGGGAGCGTCTTTTTTTGCAAAATATTGTCAATTTGCTACCGAAAACCAATTTGTAGTTGCAAATTTTTTCAAAGGTGCTACAATGGCAACGGTGAAGTCAAATTGTTGCAATTTGACATAAAAAAAAGAACAAGCTCTTGCTTGTTCCTTTTTAGTGGTACCCCCAAGGGGATTCGAACCCCTGTTTCCGCCGTGAGAGGGCGGCGTCCTAGGCCTCTAGACAATGAGGGCATATGTTGTTTGCCTAGTTAGTATAGCACAAGTTTTTCAATTTTGCAAATGATTTGATGTATTTTTTAGCAAAGTAGCATAAATTGCAAATGGTTTTTTGTTTAATACATGTTTTTACCTCAATTTTGCTTGCCAAAAAAGGGCTTTGGTGGTACAATAGTCATTACTTGGAGGCATAGCTCAGTTGGTTAGAGTACTTGCTTGACATGCAAGGGGTCGCAAATTCGAGTTTTGCTGTCTCCACCAGAAAAATACCTCATCCAAACAGGATGAGGTTTTTTTCAACTAAATCCGCTAATGCGGAATAAATCCCCGTTTGTGGATAAAATCGCTTTGCGATGAAATCTGCCTTGCGGCAGGATTAGGAGCGGATTTAATTTCATCTGAGGTTGTACACCGAAGATTTCATCCGAGCGAAACGAGGATTTCATCACCATAGGTGATTTCATTAAGTTTCCACTTTTGTTAAGTATATTCCACCAACAGCGACAGGTCAATCGGCCTGTCGCTTTTTTTGTTTGCAAAAATGCAATTTAGTGCAATTTCTAAGGGTAAAATTTATTGAAATTACCTTTTGTTTGTGCTAAAATTGATGTAATACCAGTTTTGCAAGGAGCTTTACATGCCAAAAAACTTTACGTTTAAGCAATCTAAGGATTTGCTGCAGGAGTTTTACGACCTGCTTCACAACGTCTACAAAGCAAGGACTCGTTACAACGCAATTGCCGACGACGTGGTTTCGGACGTGGATTACCTCACCTACAGCCACACCTTTGACAACCTGCTGCAAAACGATTTTGAGCAGGGCGTTGTGCAGCCAACCGATTTTGTCAAGCTGAAGCACCTGTTTACGCTGCTGTACAGCTACATCGAGGCCAAAAGATACTCAACGTACTTTACCAAGGTGTACTCGGACAATCAGGGCAAAATTTACAATCTAACTGCCGACCTAAGCCTTGCAAAAAACCAAGTAAAGTGGCTGTTTTTGTCGCCGCTAAACAAGCAAAAGATGGAGGACGCCTATCTACAGCTGAATGAGCGTAAGGATTCGCCCTTTTTTGTCAACGTCAAAAAAGCATTGACGCAGCTGGATGCCCTCACCACAACGGACTTTGCCACCGTCAAGCAGGCATTTGAGCATGACCGTCAAGCATTTTACAGCGCATTGCAAGCAATCTACCCCAAAATTTTGTTTGGCAATACGCCTGACTTTTTGCAAAAGCTGTTTGACAGGTACGAAAGCCTTCAGCAGGTGCTGGACAAAATTGACGACATCCAGCAAAGGCGTAGTGGGATTGTCGAAAAATCCATCGACAAGCTGCTGGACGAGCAGCTGATAGAAACGCTACGCAAAATCCCCACAGAGGAGCTGTCACGTGGTCAAGGGGGAATACGCATCAAAACGCTGGTGGATGCAGGCTACACTTCAATTGCCGACACCTACCTTGCCACAACCGGCAGGCTGGAACGAATCTATGGCATCAGCTGGGAAATGGCTGAGAACATCAGGGACGTTTCCGTTGGCTTTGCCGAGGAAATGAAAAAGGGGCTTAAGCTCAAGCTTTCGGTGGACAACAAAAGCAAGGCTTCTACCGAGCTTGTCAAGGATATTTTCCGTCTACGCCAAAGCAAAAAGGCACTTATTTTGTTGGAGCAGCAGCAAAATAACCACAGCGACGACTTGCACGATGCCGTAGGCTGTCTTGAGCAGTTGGGCACGGGACGTATGTACTTTTTTGAGGATAATGAGACCAAGCAAGAGGCTGTAGACAGCTACACGTTGCTTAAAAATCACCTTTGGGGCAACTATGCCGAGGTGGTGCAATCGGCTTGCAACCAGTTGGATTCTACGTCTACGTCAATGCTGACAATGCGTGGGCAGATTTTGAGCAAAACACCGTTGCCTACTTCAACCTGATTGAGGAGCTGCGCCCCGACGTAATTGGCAACGACGACCAATTGTACGGCTTGCCCGAGGAGCTGGCACAGCAAATCCAAGAGGTGCCCGTTGCATTGCAGGGCCTAACCTGCGAGCTTCGTCGCTACCAGGAGTGGGGCGTCAAGTACATATTGCATCAGGAAAGGGTGCTACTGGGAGACGAAATGGGCTTGGGCAAAACCGTGCAAGCCATTGCTGCAATGGTTGCGCTTGCCAACACGGGCGAAACGCATTTTGTGGTTGTTTGTCCTGCCAGCGTGCTTACCAACTGGTGTAGAGAAATTGCCAAGCACAGCACACTTAAGGCCATCAAGGTGCACGGAGCCCACAGGGCAGAGGCATTGGATAGGTGGCTTGCCTGTGGTGGCGTTGCCGTCACAACCTACGAAACCACACGTCACTTCAAGCTTAGTCAAGGCTCCAAGCTGTCGATGCTTGTGTTGGACGAGGCTCATTACATCAAAAACCCCAATGCGCAGCGCACCGTCAACTGCAAAAGGCTGTGCAAGCATGCTCCACGCTTGCTGTTTATGACGGGTACCCCGTTGGAAAACAAGGTGGACGAAATGATCAGCTTAATAAGCGTGCTGGACCCTGCCTTGGCAAAGGAGCTGGCAACCATTGCCTTTATGTCCACAGCCGAGCAATTTAAAAACAGGGTTGCATCCGTCTACTACAGGCGCAAGCGTGACGACGTGCTGACCGAGCTGCCCGAGCTGATTGAAACAAAGGAGTGGTGCGAAATGGGCGCAATCGAGCGCAAGGCTTACGAGCATGCCATTTTGCACGGCACCTACCCCGAGGCACGCAGGCTGTCTTGGCACGTGTCGGAGGTTGACAAGCACTCGTCCAAGGCAATACGCCTTGCCGAAATTGTCGAGGAGGCCGAGGCCGAGGGACGCAAGGTGCTGGTGTTTTCCTTCTTTTTGGACACAATCAACAAGGTGGCAGGCCTGTTTGACGGCCAATGCTGCGAGCCCATCACGGGCGCTGTGCCCCCTGCAAGACGTCAGCAAATAATTGATGATTTCAACAACGCCCCTGCCGGTCAGGTGCTGGTTGCACAAATACTTTCGGGTGGCACGGGACTTAATATTCAGTCGGCAAGCGTGGTGGTTATTTGCGAACCACAGCTTAAGCCGTCCATCGAAAACCAAGCAATTTCCCGTGCGTATCGCATGGGACAGGCACGCAACGTGCTGGTGTACAGGTTGCTTTGCGAGGATACCATTGACGAAAAAATCACCAAGATGCTGGAGGACAAGCAGACTGTGTTTGACACCTTTGCCGACGAATCGGCAGCAGCCGAAAAGGACGTCGAAATTGACGAGCAAACCTTGGGCGAAATCATCAAGGATGAAATTGCCCGTATCAATGGCCAAAAGGGCAACAGCTTTGACCACATTGACACAAATTGGGACGACGCATTTGGCAATTGACAACAAGTAAAACGTAGTTAGGCTGCTTGCAGTGCAACGTGCACTCGGCGGCCTAATTTACTCATTTAGTAAATTGTTTGTGGCAAAGGCCCAAAAGCAGTTGACATACTTTGACAAAAAGTTTATAATTGTTTGGTTAATGATACATTAACACACAATACAAAATCTTTAAGGAGATAAAAAAATGGAAATTTTCATGATAATTGCTCCTATCGCTGCTATTTTGGCGTTAGGTTACGCACTTATTGCAGCCTATGGCGTCAAAAAGGCTCCAGAAGGCACAGACAAAATGAAAGAAATTGCTGCTTCCATCCGTAAGGGTGCAAGCGCATACCTAAAAAGACAATACAAAACAGTAGGCGTTTTCTTTGCTGCAGTGTTTGTAGTATTGTTGGTACTTGCATTTGTTCCGGGATTGGAGCTTGTTAGCAAGTTTACCCCATTTGCTTTCCTAACCGGTGGTATCTTCTCCGGTTTGGCAGGCTTTGTAGGTATGAATATTGCCGTAACAGCTAACTCTCGTACAGCTTTCGCAGCAGAAAAGTCTCTAAACAGCGGCTTGAAGGTTGCTTTCAAGGCTGGTTCCGTAATGGGCTTTACAGTAGTAGGTCTTGGTTTGTTGGATTTCTCCATCTGGTACTTCTTGACCAAGTACGCATTTGGTTTGGAATACGCAGCTTTGACCAACGCAATGGTTACCTTTGGTATTGGTGCATCCTCCATGGCATTGTTTGCACGTGTTGGTGGTGGTATCTTTACAAAGGCAGCAGACGTTGGCGCAGACCTTGTTGGTAAGGTCGAAGCAGGTATCCCCGAGGACGACCCACGTAACCCTGCTGTTATTGCAGACAACGTAGGCGACAACGTTGGTGACGTTGCCGGTATGGGTGCAGACTTGTACGAATCCTACGTAGGTAGCCTTCTATCCTCCGTTGCACTTGGCTACGCAGCAATGTCTGAGTACTTTGCTGCAGAGCCAGATAAGGCAGTTTGGGGCTTGTTGATTCCTGTCGCAATTGCAGTAATCGGTGTAGTTGCATCCTTGATTGGTACCTTCTTTGTAAAGACAGGCGAAAATCTTTCTTCCAAATCCTTGCTTGCAGCATTGCGTAAGGGTACTTACATTGCAAGTATCTTGGCAGCAGTTGCATCCGTAGCATTTATTTTGCTTGTAAACATTGATTGGTGGTTCTTGGCAGTTGCCATGGTTGCAGGTCTTCTTGGCGGTGTGCTTATTGGTTACTTCACCGAGTACTACACATCCGACAACAGCAAACCAACCAAAAATCTTGCAGGTAGCACCGAAACAGGTAGTGCAACAACAATCATTTCCGGTTTGTCACTTGGTATGGTATCCACAGTTATCCCTGTAGTTATCGTATCTGCAGTAGTAATTGCATCTTACCTAATCTGTGGTCAAGGTACAATGGGCTTCTTTGGTATTGGTGTAGCAGCAGTTGGTATGCTTTCTACTCTTGGTATCACACTTGCAACCGACGCATATGGTCCTATCGCAGACAATGCCGGTGGTATTGCCGAAATGAGCGGTATGCCGGAATACGTTCGTGAACGTACCGACGCATTGGACAGCCTTGGCAACACAACAGCTGCAACAGGTAAAGGCTTTGCAATTGGCTCGGCAGCACTCACTGCACTTGCATTGCTAAGCTCCTTCATCAACTTGGTAGACACAACTTCTATAGATTTGTCCATCATGAACCCACAAGTACTAATTGGTGCTTTCATTGGTTGCATGCTTCCATTCCTATTCAGCGCATTGACAATGTCTTCTGTTGGCAAATCTGCTCAAAGCATCGTAGTAGAAGTACGTCGTCAATTTAAGGAAATCCCCGGCCTTATGGAAGGTACAGGCAAGCCTGACTACCACTCTTGCGTAGACCTTTGCACAAAGGCAAGCTTGAAGCAAATGGTATTGCCATCGGTAATCACCATCCTTGCTCCAATCGTAGTTGGTCTAATCCTTGGTGTTCCAGGTGTAACAGGTATGTTGTTTGGCGCAATCGCATCCGGCTTTATGCTTGCAGTAATGATGTCCAACGCCGGTGGCGCTTGGGACAACGCTAAGAAGTACATCGAAAAGGGTGCTCACGGCGGTAAAGGTAGCGATTGCCACAAGGCTGCAGTCGTTGGCGATACAGTTGGTGACCCATTCAAAGATACTTCTGGTCCAGCTATCAACATCTTGATCAAGCTTTTGTCCATCGTTGCAATTGTATTTGCAGGCGTAATTGAGGCTTTCCCAAGCTTGTTCTAATTGGACAACAACAACTAAAACTAAGACAACGCATCCGTGCGTTGTCTTTTTTTATGTTGTCATAAAAATTTGGTATGTAAAGATTGGGTAAAATAAAATCTGCTTATATTGACACTGTGTGTCAACTTTGGTAAAATAAAAGCAGCGTTTGCTTGAAAAGCAGTAATTTTTAGGAGGAGACTCTTTATGAGAACAAACGAAGAAATGTTTAACGAGCTGGACCGGTTTATCGAGCAGGAGTGCAATTGCGACGAGCAGGAGCTTATTGCCATTTTGCACCGTGCGCAAGAAATTTTTGGCTATCTACCCATGGTAGTACAGGCGCACGTGGCACGCAAGCTGGGTATCAACGTATCCAAGGTGTATGGCGTAGTGTCCTTTTACTCGTTTTTTAGCATGGAGCCAAAGGGCGAATACGTAATTAGTATCTGCATGGGCACGGCGTGCTTTGTTCGTGGCTCGGACAAAATTTTGGAACGAGTCGAGCAAATACTTGGCATCAAAAACGGTCAAACGACTGCCGATGGCAAGTTTACCATCACAACCCTGCGTTGCGTTGGTGCTTGTGGACTTGCGCCCGTGTTGCAAATCAACGACAAAACCTACGGCAACATCACGCCCGAAGACGTGGAAAGCATCATTGCTCAGTATTAGGAGGAAACTATGTGTACAAAAATTACATCTAAAGAGCAACTCCTTACCATGTATGACAACGTAAAGGAGCTAATTGAAAAACGCACCACCTTGCAGGAAAAGCCCGAAAAGTACCATATTTCCGTTTGTGGTGGCACAGGCTGTATGTCCTCCAAGTCGGAGGAAATTGTAAAATCCTTGAAGCATTGGGCAAAGGAGTACGGCGTAGAGGACAAGGTAGAGGTGGCAATTACAGGCTGCTTTGGCTTTTGCGAGCGTGGACCAATAGTAAAGATTTTCCCCGACCACACCTTTTACACAAAGGTCACTGTAGAAGAAACCGAGCGTATCATCCGTCGTCACGTATGTAGTCACGACGTAATCAACCACTTGTTGTACAAAAACAACAACGGCGAGCGTGTGTTTACGCAAGAAAACATCGACTTTTACAAAAAGCAAAACCGCATTGCGTTGCGCAATTGTGGACTAATCAACCCTGAGGAAATTGCCGAAAGCATTGCTGCCAAGGGCTACCAAGCATTGGCTACGGCTTTGTTTGATATGACACCCGACCAAGTAATTGAGGTTGTTACGGCATCGGGACTTCGTGGTCGTGGTGGCGCAGGATTTCCAACGGGATTGAAGTGGAAATTTGCCAAAAATGCAAAAAGCAAGAAAAAGTACGTGATTTGCAACGCCGACGAGGGCGACCCGGGCGCATTTATGGATCGCTCCATTTTGGAGGGCGACCCACACTCGGTGCTAGAATCCATGGCAATTTGCGGTTACGCAATTGGTGCCGACGAGGGCTATATCTACATCCGTGCCGAGTACCCACTTGCCATCAAGCGTTTGCGTATTGCCATCAAGCAAGCAACCGAAATGGGCCTTTTGGGCGACAACATCATGGGCACGGGATTTAGCTTCAACATCAAGATTAAGTACGGCGCAGGCGCATTTGTCTGTGGCGAAGAAACAGCGCTTATTCACTCCATCGAGGGCAAGCGTGGCGAGCCAACCTTGAAGCCTCCTTTTCCTGCAGAAAAGGGCTTGTACGGCAAGCCAACCAACGTAAACAACGTCGAAACCTGGGCAAACATCCCCTACATTTTGCTAAACGGTGCGTCCAACTTTGCAAGCATCGGTACGGAAAAATCTACCGGTACCAAGGTGTTTGCATTGGCAGGCAAAATAAACAACGGTGGCCTTGTAGAGGTGCCAATGGGCATTACCTTGCGTGAAATCATCTACGACATTGGTGGTGGCATACCCAACGGCAAAAAGTTTAAGGCTGTACAAACGGGTGGCCCAAGTGGTGGTTGCCTTTCGGAAAAGGACCTTGACACCCCCGTTGACTACGACAGCCTGGTTGCCAAAGGCTCCATGATGGGCAGTGGTGGTATGATTGTACTGGACGAGGACGACTGTATGGTAAACATTGCCAAGTTCTACTTGGAGTTTACCGTAGAGGAGTCGTGCGGCAAATGTACGCCATGCCGTATAGGCAACATGCGTATGTTGGAAATACTCAACCGAATCACCGAGGGTAAGGGCGAAATGCACGACCTGTTTGAGCTGGAAAACCTTGCAACAACCATTCAATCCAGCGCATTGTGCGCTTTGGGACAATCTGCCCCCAACCCCGTGCTGTCCACCCTGAAGGAGTTTAGGGACGAGTACGTTGCCCACATCGTAGACAAAAAATGTCCTGCAGGCTCCTGCCGTAGCTTGCTCAACTACGAAATCGTCACCGATTTGTGTCTTGGCTGTGGCTTGTGCGCACGTAATTGCCCAACCAACGCAATTTACCGTACCGACAAAACAGGCGCAAATGCAAGACTTAATGCATATGCAATCAACCCCGACAAGTGCGTCAAGTGTGGCGCATGCGTAAGCAAGTGTCCTGCTAAGCCAAAGGCAATCAAAAAGTAACAAAGGAGGAATTAAAAGTGTTAGTAAACGTCAAAATAAACAACATGGAGTTTCAAGAAGATTCCTCTTTGACAATTTTGCAAGTTGCCAAAAAGCACGGAATCCGTATACCAAACCTTTGCTACATGATGAAGGAAGAGGTAGACCTTGAGCACAAGCCTGCATCCTGCCGTGTTTGTGTTGTCGAAGTAAAGGGTAGACGCAATCTTGTGCCTGCTTGCTCGACAAACGTAGCAAACGGAATGGAAATATATACCCACAGCGAGCGTGTCCGTCGTGAAAGACGCACCATTGTGGAGTTGCTGTTGTCCGACCACCCTCACGACTGCTTGACGTGTGGCAAATGTGGCAACTGCGAGCTGCAAGACCTTTCGGTAGAGCTGGGCATCAAAAAGCTGTACATAACGGGACCAATGTCGCAAGAAAACGTCGACGTGGACGAGGGCTCGTTGCGTCGCAATGCCAGCAAGTGTATTTTGTGTGGCAAGTGTATTGCCATCTGTGACCACGTGCAATCGGTGGGTGCAATTTCGGCAACCAACCGTGGCTTTGGCACAAAAATATCTTTGCCTCACGATTGCGTCAACTGCGGACAATGCGTGCAAGTGTGTCCAACGGGCGCTTTGCAACAAATAGACGACACCCGTACCTTGGAAAAAATCCTTGCCGACCCAACCAAGTACGCAATTGTAAACACGGCGCCTGCCGTAAGAGTATCCTTGGGTGAGGAGTTTGGTATGGCTCCCGGCACCAACGTTACGGGCAAAATGATTACTGCCCTACGCATGATGGGCTTCAAAAAGGTGTTTGACACCAACTTTGCAGCCGACCTAACCATCATGGAGGAAACAACCGAGTTTGTATCAAGACTTAAATCGGGCAAAAACCTTCCACTAATTACGTCCTGCTGCCCCGGTTGGATCAGCTTTGTAGAAACACAATTCCCCGAGCTTCTAAACCTTCCATCCACCTGCAAATCTCCACAAGAAATGTTTGGCGCAATTGCCAAAACCTACTTTGCGCAAAAGGCAGGCATCGATCCAAAGGACATGGTGGTGGCATCCTTGATGCCTTGCATTGCCAAAAAGCAGGAGCTTAAACGTGAAGAGGGCATGTTTGACGGCATGCACGGCACCGACTTTGCAATGTCTGCAAAGTGCGTAGCAAAGCTTATGCGCAGATGTGGTATTGATGACCTTGCAAACCTGCCGGACGGCCAATTTGACGATCCTCTTGGCGCATCCACAGGCGCAGCAGATATCTTTGGCAACAGTGGTGGCGTAATGGAAGCAGTAGTACGTACGGCATCCCTTTGGATGACGGGA
The DNA here is from genome assembly GCA_017500905.1 of Clostridia bacterium. GTDB lineage: Bacteria > Bacillota > Clostridia > Christensenellales > CAG-314 > RGIG5495. Next base: position 13,229 of record JAFVXX010000114.1, on the reverse strand, counting down.
CAAGTGCCTAAGGCAGTGGAGTACCACGGCGTATTTGGCGCTCACAACACCCGTGAAGCGTACGTAAGCTTGGGCGATGACGTCAAGCTTCATCTTTGCGTAGTAAGTGGTCTTGCCAACGCACGCAAGGTGCTGGAGGACGTAAAGGCAGGCCGTGTACACTACGATGCAATCGAGATTATGGCTTGTCCCGAGGGCTGTATCAACGGTGGTGGCCAACCCATCAACAAGCTTTACGAGCAAAAGGACGTAATTGCAATGCGCAAGGAGGGGCTTCGCAACATTGATCGCAACAAGGCAATCCGTGTATCCTGCGAAAACCCACAAATCAAGACGCTGTACGCCGATTTTTTGGGCGAGCCAAACAGCGAGGTTGCGCACAAGCTGCTACACACCCATTACAGCAACAAGCAACAAACCTTTGAAGAAGAAACCAACGACTAATTGTTTGCAACCAAAAAGGACTGAGTTTTTCTCAGTCCTTTTTTTGCGTAAATTGTCCATTGTGAGGGCGCAAACGGACGACCAATGGTCGCCCCTACACCATGCTGTTGTCAATCTAATGGTAGGGACAGGCGTCATTGACGCACCCTTTGTCATCAACAAGGTTTAGCAACCTCAAATTGTAGGGGCAGATTCCATATCCTCCCATCTCCACAACAAAAAAGGCAAAGGTTTGCCTTTGCCTTGTAGTTGAAATATTGCTACCAATCCATGCGTCCCAAAAGGTAATCGGTGGACACGCCAAAAACATCGGCAAGTTTTACAACGTAGCTTGCCTTTGGCTCGTTTAGTCCGTTTTCCCAAAAACTGATTTGACCTTTGCTGCAACCAATTGCTCGTGCAAGCTGTGGTTGCGAAAGACCTTTTTCCATCCGTAATTCTTTGATTCGTTTAGATAGTGTCGTCATAGTAATAATATTATCTTAGAAAATTAAGAAAAATACTTGACATCTTAGAAAATTAAGACAATAATTGTTTTATCAATATACGGAGGAGAAAAATGAAAAGTGAAATTAATACAGAAAAAATTTTGACTTATATTAACGAAAAGAAGCTGAGCAAAAAGGATTTTTGTAGATTGTGCGATATATCTCAATACGTTTTGAACAAAATCCTTTGTAGGCAAAGGTGTCGCTTTGTGGTACCAATGCTTAAAATTGCCAGGATGATGGGCGTAGAGCTTAGGGATTTGTACGTGTGAGATACTATGCTTTTACGGACGACCAATGGTCGCCCCCCTACACCATGCTGTTGTCAATCTAATGGTAGGGACAGGCGTCATTGACGCACCCTTTGTCATCAACAAGGTTTAGCAACCTCAAATCGTAGGGGAATATTCCATATCTGTCCGTTTTTGTTGCCACAAGTATTGATTTTTCATCGCAGTGACACTATGTCGCCCTACAACGCTTGCAATTTTGCAAATTAAATCGAAAAAACTTTCAATTAATACTATTTATTGATAGTACTTTGTTAAAAAGTATTGACATACTGATTGTTTAGTACTAAAATTACAGTATATTATCCGTTTTGGAAAATATAAACCATCTCAACAGGAGGATTAACAATGAAAAAATTTACAGCATTGATGCTTGTTGCAGTGTGCCTAATTGTAGGTGGCGTTTATGCTACGTGGAGCTATGCAACGGGCAACATCAACACTTACTTGACCGAGTGGGTACACCCAAGCCTTGTAGACGTAAGTGGTACACCAAGCTTGAAGGGTAACATCAAGGTAGTTTCCAACACGTTGGCTATTTCGGTAGACGACCTTTTGGATGGCGAAGGCAACGCTGTTCCTGCAGGAACTCAAGGTGACTACGTTGCTGAAGTTTACTACACAGGCGAGCTTCAAGTAAGCTTTACACCAAATCTTGGTGCAGACGAAACCGTCATTGAAAACGGTATTGCAATGGAAATGATCGTTGTGCTTACAAAGGGCAACTACGCAGGCACGGAGATCTTCTCCGTAGCAAGTGATCCGGCTGCAGCACAAGTGACACTGTACTCTCCAGTTTTGACAACCGGCGTATCCAATGCAGCTGCAACCGAAGCAAACCAAATTGGTACAGTTACTAAAAACGCAGACGGCTCCTTTACTTGGACGGTAACAGGCGAGCAATTTGGCGCATTCTTTGCCTTCTACGGCGGTGCGCAACTTAAGCTTGACACTTTCTCCAAGCACACGGCTTTTGACACAGCACTTTCTGCTTCCAGCTTCAAGCTTAACATTGGTGAAAAGGGCAAGGTTGCAGATTTGATGAACATTTAATAATTTGACAACCAATTACACTTACGAAGAGATTTTTTTATGCAAGGATTTGATGTTTACGTCTTTATACTGTGTCTTATAGTTTTTGTTTTGCTTACGGCAGTTTTGGGATGGGGCATTGCCCACATTGCCAAGCTTTCGCTACGTCTAATCAAAACGGGCGCAGAAGACGAAAAAATTAAAACCGAATACGAAAAATTCCGTAAAAAATCCGGAAACAAAACCCTGTCCATTGTGGACAGGGTGGTTTCCGTTGCCTTGTTTGCAGTAGTTTTGTGCGCATTTTGCTTTGCTTTGGTATCCAACGTAAACGGAAAAGACAAGGTTGGCTCTACCCCTGTGCTTCAGGTGGTGCAAAGTGGCTCGATGTCGTACAAGCACGAAAAAAACAAACACGTTTTTGGCAAGGACAGCGTTGACAATCAATTGCAAGTGTTTGACCTAATTTTGGTACACAAGCTTCCCGCAGAGGAGGACCTACAGCTGTACGACGTAGTAGTGTACGAAGTGGGCGAAATACTTGTTATTCACCGTATCGTTGGCATTGAGGAGCCCAACGAAAATCACAGCGAGCGCTACTTTTTGTTGCAGGGTGACGCAGTGGAAAACCCCGACCGTTTTCCTGTGCGCTACAGCCAAATGAAGGGCATCTACCAAAATCAACGTGTGCCTTTTGTAGGTAGCCTAATTATGTTTTTGCAATCGCCGGCAGGATACCTGTGTGTTTTGCTTATTGCAGTGGCGTTGTTTGTTGCGCCTGCAGTAGACAAAAAGCTGTGGAATGCCAAGATGGAGCGACTTGCAACAATTGCAACAAGCCCAAATGCAACCGAGCAAGACAAGCAACTTGCAGCCGAGCTTGTTCAAAAAGTGCGTCTAAAGGTGGACAAAATCCCTACGCAAAGGGCAACCGCCTACAAGCCTGTTGCACGTGTCAACTTGGATGGCAATGCACTCAACGTGCACGTCAAGTTTGTATCTGAGGAGCAGCTTGCTGCCAACGGACAGGACTCCAATTTGACGTTGAGCGACAAATCCAAGGAAAACAAAATAATAGTGTCTGTAAAAGGCAAAAAGTAATTTAGTTACAGTAAAAAAGCGGGGGGTGACAGCAATGTTTAGTAGCACGTCAAAAAAATTGACAGTGCTTTTGCTTGCTGTCATTTTGGTTTCCTCAGTAGTAGGGGTGCAGGCCACATGGAGATATGCAACGGGCGACGCTAACACCGAAAAGGCAGGCGTTACTACGGGATTAAACGTTTTTTCGTACACGGTGGAAGAAGTTTTGCCCGGTGTTGGTATGGATCAAGTTGGACAAAACCATCAAAAAATGATTGATATCATTGTAAACGACCTACGCTATGGCTTAAACGCATCACACAAGCCACTTATCAGAGAGTTGTTGTTGGAGGACGGCATAGGTGTAGTTTACGCATTGCAGCACGCAACGGGTGGTAACATAAAAAATATGTTGCCAAAAAGTGCATCAACCGATGCCGTAGAGTTTGCCGTAGAGTACGTTTCGGATACGCAATTGGTTGCATATACCTACTACAAGTTAGAAAATTCTAGCGTGGCAGACGGCACGATAGTGGATTGCTACAAAACAGTTATCGTTTACGAAAGTGGCAAGTGGAAGGCGACCATTGCCTATCCAGGCAAAGCACCCGTAGATACCATTACCTACAACGGCAAAAGCTTTAAGGCTGTTGACGTAACCAAGTGGGCAAACGCAACTACGACAGTAACACAATGACAACAAAATAATAGTGTCTGTAAAAGGCAAAAAGTAATTTAGTTACAGTAAAAAAGAGGGGGTGACAGCAATGTTTAGTAGTACGTCAAAAAAATTGACAGTGCTTTTGCTTGCTGTCATTTTTGTTTGCTCGGTAGTAGGGGTGCAGGCCACCTGGAGCTACGCAACGGGCGACGCCACGCACGTTTTGGGCGAAGGTGTCAAAATAGAGTCCTTCCCGTGGGAAGGCTCGGAAATTTTGCCCGACGACGAAAACGGAAACAACCACCGTCTGCTGATTGACAACATCCTAAACGGCACAATGGAGGAAAGTGGTCAAACTGTAGGCATTGGACTAAACACGCCAACCTCGGAAATCAACCAACAAATAGAAAACCGTACCGACAGGGGCTACTACGTGTTTGGTAGCATGGACTTTTGGACAAGCAACCAAATGAAGGCCTTGTTTGGTACCGAAGCAATTGGATTGGAGTTTTTGATTTACTCGCCACACGACACGCCAAACGTCAAGTATTTGTTTACTACCGGCGTAGAGTTTGGTACAACGGGTGGTTTGTGGGATACTTCCGGATTTAACTACCCAACGGGTACACGCATTTACCCAATTTACCGTACTCGCTTGGAGTACCTTCCACAAGTGGATGGCGAAACGGGAAAGACGGAATATCGTTGGGTTGCAATGAAGACGGTGCTGGGCTCGGCGCAAAGCGCAGTGTATCCCAACAGTATGGCAGGAACTTTGCTTACAAAAACACCGGGACTTGATCCCGAAACCTTTGCTCCAATTAGTCCCGCCGATTGCGAAACGGGCGAAAGTGCAGTTGTATTGGGTACAAATGCAAACAATGCTATCCACACCTACGTAGGTCAAGTGTTGGAGGGCAAGGTGGATACTGCAAATACAACTGTGTACTTCAAGATTGCGCCAAAGTCCAACGGCACGGTTGTGTTTACGCCAACTGCACGTGCAGAAGGCTTGGTTGTAAGCGTCTACTCCGACAGGGCAATGACCAACCTTGTATCTACAATGCAAGCAAACGGCACCATCACATTTACTGCTACGGCATCTACAACCTACTACTTTACGGTAAGTGGCAGTACCTATATGGAGTTTGCTATTGCCTATTCAAGCTAATCACAAAAGCAAGCCGTCAACGGAAAAACTATCCGTTGACGGCCTTTTTTGTTACTTTTTAAGCTGGTTTGGCACAATGGCTTTGCGTTGCCAGTTGGATGTATCCTGTTGCACACGTTGGGCAAAGTCGCCTCGTACGTACTTTACTCGTTGTGTTACAATGCCTCCTTCCTCCACCTTGACGTACAAGCCCTCCATGGTGGTGGAGTTGTCCGTTTCGGCAAGGATTTTGTCGGCATCCAGCCCTTGGCTGTTGCAGTAGGTTGCAAGCGCTTGCAGGTGACTGTCCGTAACGTAGTTGCTGTGTCCCAGCAAAGACAGTATTTGCTTGGGGGAAGTAAAAACACCCTCTGCAAGTACGGGCACGGAGGCTGCGCCTGCCTTTTGCGCAATTTGTTTGCGACGGACTGTATCCAAAAAGGTACCCGTTGCCCTGTCGTACACGTCAAACTCCAAAAAATAGCTGGGCAGTGCATCGTAAAACACCTTGTGCTTGGCAAACATCCACTCGCCGTACATCACGTATCGGTCGCCAAGTGCGCCCCACAAAGCGTCCCTGTTGGCGTTTGCCCACACCTTAAGCAAGTTGTAGTGCCTTTCTCTAAAACCGCCCGTTAGGTACCTTCCACGGCTTTGAATAAGCAAATTGCCTTGGTTGTCAAAGGATATTGCGCTGTTTGCACCGTCTACCTTTTCCTCCACCACAACGTGCTTGCCCAAAACTTGGCTAAAGGGCACTTGGCTAAGGTCGTAATCGCCCTCTTGCAGGCGAGATCCCTCCAGATGCTGTGTGCGAGGGTATTTAGTTAGGCTGTAATCGTAGGGCATAAATGGTTGCTCCCTTGTAAAAATTGTTGTGGTAATTGTTTAGTGCTTTTTTACTTGCGTAGTGGCAGGTAATGCAGGTTGGATACCCTTCCACCCACCTCAAAGTTGAAGTAAAATTGGTACAAGGTGGCCGTTTTCAAAGCTGTTTCTTCCTTTAGTTGGGTAACAAAATCGTGCATTTGTGACGTGGTTGCATTTTCCATTACAAAAATGCCCCAATCGCCTACCAACACGTCGGGTGTTAGGGCGCTTGTTTTGTGTTGTGGTGTGCAAATTACAATGCCCTGTGTCGTGCCAAGTTGAAGTAGCTGACAGCAAATATCCAGCACACTCAACGCACGTTGGCTATTCAAAACAAAGGTGTCGCCTTCCGCAACGCTAAACGCCTTAGAAAACGTGCACACACCCGTTGCCCTGCAAATGGCAATTTGCTCGCCTGCGTAGTTGAAGCAAATGGAGTGCTTGTCTACCTCAAAGTGTTGCTCTCGCAAAAAGTAGGCTTGCTCAAAGGATACTACGTCCCCCTCTTGGGGAAGCAGCACTTGGTCCTTTGCAGGCAGGGTAGCCTTGGGTAGCGTAAGCACAAGGTAGCCGTTGTCTTGCACAAAGCCGTTGTGCATGAAGTAGTTGTAAAAGGCATCGTTGCCACCTTCGATTGGAAACAAAATACGACTGCAACCCAGCTGGATTGCGTTTTGCACCAAAAAGCTGTACATTTGCTCGTTTGCTTGTGGGGTTGACTGCATGTCGTACACGCCGTATTCGTAAAGGGCGTACTCCTTTGCCCATTTGCCATCCGTTAGGTAAAACCTGTCTATGCCAATGTAGTAGCCGTGAGTTGCGCCGCCTATCTTGGCAAGCTTGTACTGGTAGCCGTAGTTATACTGCACGTCCGTTGGGCTGTAGTACAAGTCGCACAGCGTAGGGGCAGTGCCGATGTAGTCGTCAATTGCGCAAACGCTGCACTCGCTTACGGTATACGTTGGTTTGTTTGTCTTTTTCATAGCAGGATTGCTCCTTGTGTTTGTTTGCTCTATTATACCACACGTCAAGGGCAAAATCAAGGTAAAATCATTGTATATAAACACAAAAAAAAGCAGATGCAACAATTTGCATCTGCTTTTTAGACAAAACTTTTATTGTGGTGCAAGTTCTACCGTTACGGTAAATGTTTTTAGGTTTATTTCTAAACGATAGGTGCCTGCTTCGTTAAACTTCTCGTAATCGTTGTCCATGTATTCCGATGGGTTGAGCGACAAAACGTACATATTGTAATAAGCGCTTACAAAAATTGGTAGCGATTGGTTTCTCTTGGCTGTCATTACGTATGTAAATATGTACGGAGTGCTTGGATTTGTTGCGCTTAATGCAACAGGCTCGCCGTTTTCGTACACCTGCAACGAGTAGCTTGCAGTATCAGGGTTTGTAAGTTCTACCCTGACGGCGTAGGTAGTGGGGTTGACGTACAAATTGTAGATACCACCAATTGCAAAGGACAAGTGTTTGTCGCCGTCTTCAAGTGAAGTTGCATATTTGTTTTGATTTGCGCTGTCTAAAACAACCTTGTAATTGCTTAGATGCACGTCCCCGTGGTTGTAAAAGGATATCAATGCGCCACTTTCGATAGAGTAGTTGGCAATCATAAGTTCGTCAAGGTTGTTTGGGTTTGGTGTCAGTTGAGTAAAGCCCGATTTTAACGAGTACACGTCGCAACCATCCATTTTTTCGTATACAGGTGTTACAATTTCGCCAAGGTATTGCAAATCAAAAATCTTAGTTGACAAATCAAACGTTACCTTGTAAATACCCGATTTGCCTTCCTTTACGGTTGCTTGAGCAAACTTGTCGTCAACCTCTACGTATTCCAGGTCATCGGTGTTTACCGAGTAAAAAATGTCGGCTTTTTCGCTGGCGATCATTTGAAAGTAGTCGTATTCGTACAAATACATGTTGTCCCAAATACGCAAATTGTTGTTTTGTTCGTCCAAGGTAAACGGCCTGTTTGCCTTGTACGAGCCTCTAATTTCGGCGCAAAACGCCAAGGCGTCGTCGGTGTAGTAGCCCTCTTGAGATGGTACGGGAGTAATGTTGTCGTTGCTAAAATTTTTGGACGTTCCAAAGGGTAGTTCGCACGCAGCAACAAAAAGTGTCAAAACGGCAATTAAAACAAAAGTCAACGTTGATAGCAGTAGCCTTCTTTTCATTTTACGCCTCCTAAATTGATTTCTACAACCATTATAACGCAATTAATTTTTGATTGCAATATTTTTTTGCAAATTTAGGTATTGCATGCTTGTGTTAGTTGTAGCAAGGTGTAGTTTTCAAGGTATTTGCTAAGGATAAATTACGTTTCTTTGTCACGCAATTTTCAATAAAACGGCAAAATTGTTCAAATTTTAGTTGAATCAAGCAAAAAAGTATTGACAAAGGCAAAGTTGTGGTATAATATAATATATCCAAAATACATGGGGATGTTTTTAGATTCGCCCAGTGTAATGATGGTTGAGTAAGCGTGTCGAAGTGCAGCTTCGTAAAAAGGCAAAACCTAAATTTAAACGCTAACAATAGTTACGCATACGCTGCCTAATTAGCCAGCGCGTCACCTTACGTTGCTTCGCAAGGCGTAAAAGTGGCGCCAGACATTGCGAATAGCTGCTTGCAAATGATTGTATGCTTGTAGCAAACCTTTACAATCTTGGCGTAGTAGCTTTTGACCGTTTGGCTACTGCGTGACGTTACAAACAAGTCTACACACGTAGAAAGCTTGATGGTCTTGCGTTGGTACACGGGTGCAAGTCCCGTCATCTCCACCAAAAGTGCTGGTTGCACGCAAAAAGTAGAGCAGATGCTGTTGGCATCTGCTTTTTTTTTGCATAAAAGCAAGTGTGAATAAAAAAATATGTTGAAAGATGGTGCAAATGGTGGTATAATAGTAATATGCAAAGTGTAGATCTACAAACCAAGCTTAAAAATTTGCCGGAGGAGCCGGGCGTTTACCTTATGTACGACGCCGACGGCAATTTGCTGTACGTCGGCAAGGCAAAAAACCTAAAAAACCGTGTTAGGCAGTACTTTTTTGCGTCCACAAACAAGACGGAAAAGGTGCTGGCAATGTTGTCGCACGTAGACACGTTTCGCTACGTAATTACAGGCACGGAAACGGATGCGCTTTCGCTGGAAAACACACTAATCAAAAAGCACACTCCACCCTACAACATTTTGCTTAAGGATGACAAGCAGTACCCCTACGTCAAGGTGGATTTGACGGCTAAGTTTCCCAAATTGGTGCCTACCCGTAGGTTTGTACGGGACAAATGCAAGTACTTTGGCCCCATTACGTACGGTGGAATCAAGTCGGTAATGGAGGTGCTGTCACACGCATTTCCAACGGTGACGTGCAACCTAAACTTTGACAAGCTGCCCAAAAACTTTCGTCCTTGCCTCAACTACCACATTGGCAAGTGCTGTGGCCCTTGCATTGGCGCAGTCAGCAAGGAGGAGTATCGCAAGGTAATTGACAAAGCCGTAAGATTTTTGCAGGGCGACGATGCCGAAGTGGTGCAAATACTTACGGAAAAAATGATGCAGGCAAGCGACAAAATGCAGTACGAGCAAGCGCTATCCTACAAAAAGCTGCTTGAGGTTGTGCAAAAGATGGGCGAAAAACGCCTTGTAGTGCTTAAGCAAGTGGTCAATTACGACATGTTTGCCATTGCCTCCAACGGCAAAAACGCCGTTGTCAATCACATGATGGTGCGTGGTGGCAAGGTTACTTTTTCCGACAACTTTGCCGTAACTGATGCCGGCATAGACGAGGCGCAAACGCTTCAAAGCTTTTTGACCGAGTACTGCCCCACGGTGGATTTGTCGGGCGAGCTGTACGTCAATTTGCCCTTGCCCGATGCCGATGCCGTTGCAGGCCTGCTTGCAACCAAGTGCAAATCAAGGGTGACCATTGCCCATCCTCAACGTGGGCAAAAGCGCAAGCTGGTGGATATGAGCTACCGCAATGCCGTGGAGTATCTTACCAAAAGCCAAACGGAAATTGATCGCAAGTACAACACTACGGTGGGGGCCGTACATCAGCTTAAGGAGCTGTTGGGGCTAAAGCAATTGCCAAAGCGCATCGAGTGCTACGACATAAGCAACATCAGTGGCGTAGACAAGGTGGCGTCCATGGTGGTGTTTACCAACGGGCAAAGGGATTCGGGGCAATACAGACGCTTTCAAATCAAGACGGTACAGGGCGCAAACGACTTTGCCAGCATGAAGGAAACGCTTGTGCGCAGGCTTACGCACGTCAAGGATGAGGACGCTCGCTTTGGCGCAAAGCCCGACTTGATTGTGGTGGATGGTGGCCTTGGTCAACTGGACTACGCACGGCAGGCAATGGAGCAAACGGGCGTACACGTACCCCTTGTTTCGCTTGCAAAAAGGGAGGAATTGGTGTACACCTTGCACAACAATCAGCCCATCTTTTTGCCACGCAACAGCTACGCACTTAATTTATTAATCAACCTGCGTGACGAGGCGCATCGCTTTGCAATTACCTACTTTAGGAAGCTGCACGGCAAAAACTCGCTTAAGACAATTTTGGGCGAAATAGACGGCATTGGACCAAAGCGTCAAATGGCGCTGTATCGCTTTTTCAAAAATATTGATGCCATCAAGGATGCAACCATCGACCAGCTGAAGCAAGTAAAGGGCATGACGGCAGCCTCGGCTCAAAAGGTATACGACTACTTTCACGTAGCGTCGCCAAAAGGAGAAAACAATGACTAACGCAATCATCACTACTACCAACCTTACCAAAGAGTACAACGGCAAAAGGGTGGTAGACAACGTAACCCTGCAAATCAACCAAGGCGAAATTTGTGGCTTGGTAGGCAAAAACGGAGCCGGCAAAACCACCTTGATGCGCCTTTTGACAGGGCTAATCACCCCTACAAGCGGCAGCTTTGCAATTTGTCCCAATCAAGCCCGCACCGACACAAAGGTTGCTGCACTTATCGAAGCTCCCTCTCTTTACGGAGGGCTGAGCGCAATGGACAATTTGCGTGCACAGGCAAGATTGCTGGGCATTGCAGACGACCGTGCCTACTTTGACAAAACCTTGCAGCTGGTGGGGCTGGATACAGGCAACCAAAAGGCTGCTACCTTTTCGCTTGGCATGAAGCAACGTCTTGCAATTGCCGTGGCTTTGCTTGGCAAGCCCAGCTTGGTGCTGCTGGACGAGCCTACCAACGGCCTTGACCCGCAGGGCATAATGGATTTGAGGCAGCTGTTTGTGCAGCTCAACCAACAATTTGGCATAACGTTTGTAATTTCCAGCCATATTTTAAGCGAGCTGGGCAAGTTTGCAACAAGCTACTGCTTTGTAAACAACGGCAGACTTATCAAGCAGGCGACAGCAGCAGAAATCGAATCCAACTGCAGCAAGCTTGTGCGAGTAAATTTGCAGGACGTGCCCACAGCTTACTCGTTGCTTAAGGGGGCTGGCTACACCGTAGAGGGCAGATTGGGGCAAATTGACGTGCTTGATGCCGATGCAAAGGTTGCCGACGTGGTAGGCGTGCTGGCACAGGGCGGCGTGGATATTGTCAACGTCCAAACAATCAGCCAAACGCTGGAGGACTACTACGTGGCGTTGCTAAAGGAGGACAAAAAATGTCAAAAGTGCTAAACACCTTGTTGTTTCGTCTAAAAAAATCCAAAATTTTGTGGGTGCTGCTGGCGTTGACGGTGGCAATGGCCTTGTTAGACGTTGGCTTGCTTAAGCTGTTGCCCTTGATTGCAGGCTCCGGCTCTGATATGGTGGCAACTCTGCTTGGCGGTGATGCGTTTGCAACCACGTTTTCCACCCTTGCCCGTACAGATTCCTACTCGGCAATGTTTGTAGTGTTTTTTGTTGCGCTGTTTGTTGGCACGGATTTTTCCGAAGGCACCCTGCGTAATGTGTTGCTTTCCAACAAAAGTCGCTTGCAAATTTACCTTGCTTACCTAATTGTTTCGGTGGGCTGCTGCATAGCGTTTGTTTTTGCTCAGGCTGCCGTATACGTTGTAGCATTGGCATTGATGGGCGAATTTGCAAAGTACACCCTTGTGCAGGCTTTGACGGGCATTTTTTCCTCCATTGGCTTGGGCGTGCTGTCCTGTTTTGTGATGGCAGCAACAACTCTGCTTGTGCTGGTTGGAACTAAAAAAAGGGTGCTGGCAGTAATTTTGCCATTGGCAGGAACCATGGTGCTTGCAACCGTCTTTGAGGTTGTCGTGCTTGTTGCACAGGTACAGGGGATGGCAGTGGGGGCTTTGCAATGGATACCCTTTGCGCAACAAATGTTTTTTAATGCCGGCGCCAACAACGGTGCGTTGCTGGGCAAAATTTTGCTTGTCAACGGCTTGCTTGCTGCAGGCGAGGGCGTGCTTGGCTACTTTGTTTTTGCCAAAGCTCAACTTAAATGATAAAAAACGCTTGACTAAATGCAAATTTGGGTATATAATTGTCAGGCTGAATTGTCGCATGTCGACAAAATATAATGTTTTGAGAGGTAAGGCAAATGAAACAAGGTATACATCCGAATTATCACAAAGCGACTGTTGTATGTGCTTGTGGCGCTACTTTCGAAACCGGTACAACCAAAAATACAAACTTGATCAAGGTTGAAATCTGCAACAAGTGTCACCCTTACTTTACCGGTAAGGCAAAGATTGTAGATGCCGGTGGACGTGTAGACAAATTCAAGAAAAGATACGGTATGTAATAAACAAGCCAACTGCAACAGTTGGCTTTTTTATTTTAGTTCCCAAATTGTTGACATCTGGGACAAATAAGTATATTATTAAACTAACAAACTTTTTTAGGTGAAGACATGGATACTCAACAAAAAAAGACGGTTTTCAGTGGCGTACAGCCTACGGGCAAAATTACGATTGGCAACTACTTGGGTGCAATTCGCAACTGGAAGCAGCTTCAAGATGATTACAACTGCATCTACTGCGTGGTGGATTTGCACTCCATCACGGTAAATCAAGTGCCTGCAAACCTTCGCAAAAACACAATGGATTTGTTGGCGCTTTACTTGGCGTGTGGTGTAGACCCGGCTAAAAGCACGGTGTTTATTCAGTCGCACGTGCCTGCTCACAGCGAGCTTGCATGGCTGCTGGATTGCAACAGCTACATTGGCGAGCTTAGCCGTATGACGCAGTTTAAGGACAAAAGCAGAAAGCATGCCGAC
>JAFVXX010000113.1 GCA_017500905.1 Clostridia bacterium | reverse complement strand
GGTGTTGACCTTTTTGGAGCAAGGCAAGGTAGTTTTGTTTGCTGCCGGTACAGGCTTGCCATATTTCTCTACCGACACAACGGCATCTCTTCGTGCATGTGAAATTCACGCTGATGCAGTTTTGTGCGCAAAAAATATCGATGGCGTTTACGACAGCGATCCAAAGGTAAACCCCAATGCAGTCAAGTTTGACTTTTTGACATACGCAGAAGTTTTGGAAAAGGATTTGAATGCCTTGGATCAAACTGCAATTGCTATGTGTCGTGAGTACAACCTGCCAATTGTTGTGTTTGAAAACTGCGACAACGCTATTTTGGACGTAGTTTGTGGCAAAAAAGTTGGAACAATCATCAAATAAGTATTGAAATTTTGTCATTTTTGTAGTAAAATTACAGTATTAACTATATAGGAGAAAATTTATGAATTACGCTACACCTCAAATTGAAGAATTGTTTTTTAATTTTGACGTAAATTGCGACAAGGCCTTGGAGTACATGAAAAATGAATACGCTTTGATGCGTGCCGGTCGTGCAAATCCAAAGCTGGTTGAAAAAATCCACGTTGATTACTACGGAGCAATGACTCCTATCAACCAAATGGGCAACATTGCAGTACCCGAATCTCGTATGCTTACTATTACGTTGTGGGACAAATCGGCATTAAGTCTTGTTGAAAAGGCAATCCTTGCTGCAAACATTGGTGTTACTCCACAAAACGATGGTACTCTAATCAGACTTACGTTCCCAGCATTGACCGAAGAACGCAGACGTGATCTTGTCAAATCTGTAAAGAAGCTTGCTGAGGAAACAAAGGTTGTTTTGCGTAATGCTCGTAGAGATGCTATGGATGCATTGAAGAAGGTCAAAAACGAAAAGACTGTTTCGGAAGACTTGATTGCCAACTACGAAAAGGAAGTTGACAAGCTGCTTGCTAAGCACATTGAAACTGTTGACAAGCTTTGTAAGGAAAAAGAAACTGATGTAATGTCTGTGTAATATTTGATGTTTAACGAATTTATTGGACTTGAAGTTTGTCAGGCTGAACAACTACTAAAGGGTAAGCGAATTGACAACTTCAAGTTCGTTTACTATATAGATAGAAAACAACGCAGCTTTGACAAGGAAATTGTTGTTTCGGCAAAGCTTGTAGATGACACGCTTGTTTTGACTGTGTGTCCAATGCAATTTGCCGTAGTGGAGTAGTATGTCAAAAATTTTGCAGCACATTGCTTTTATTATGGATGGCAACGGAAGATGGGCATCTATGCGTGGCTTAAGCCGAAATTTTGGCCACAAGCAGGGGCTTGAAACCGTAAAGGACGTGGTCGGCTGGTGCAGACAGGCTGGCATCAAGGTTGTGTCGCTGTACGTCTTTTCCACCGAAAACTGGAAGCGTCCACAAAAGGAAGTGGATGGCATATTTTCGCTTGCACAAAAATATTTAGATAAGCTTGACGTATTTTGCCGTGACGGCATAAGGATTGTTGTTTCGGGTAGCAAAGCCAAGCTTCCTGAAAAGCTTGTCGACAAAATTGACAATATTGTGCGTAAAACAGCAACTAACGAACAAATCACAGTCAATTTGTGTCTAAATTACGGTGGTCGTGACGAAATTGTTTGTGCTGTAAACAACATATTGGCAAAGGGTGGCACTGTTACGGAGCAAAGCCTGCTTTCAGCGATGTACGTTGATTTGCCGGAGCCAGATTTGATTGTAAGGACGGGTGGACATATGCGTCTATCCAACTTTTTGCTGTATCAAAGTGCCTATGCCGAGTTGTACTTTTCCGACACTCTTTGGCCAGATTTTTCCAAGGAAGAGTTTGACAAAATTTTGTCAAACTCTTCCTTG
>JAFVXX010000112.1 GCA_017500905.1 Clostridia bacterium | reverse complement strand
CCCACAGGGCTAGGCTTTTTTCAAACTAATTTTACTATATAAATTTGTTTGATACAATACTTTTTGCCAAATTGATATAGTTATTTGTTTTATATGCTGCAATCAAAAGTTTTGCTTAAAATTTACTGGGGCATCAACAGGCTCGCCCTTTGGGAGAGCTCCCACGTAGTGGGTGAGAGGGCGTTAGTTGTTGTGCTGGATGCGCTCTTTGATTGTTTTGTCAATCATCAAGCATACACCTTTAAAGTTTCTGTTTACTTCCAAATTGGAAAATCGTAGCACGCATAGTCCATATTGCTCTAAATTTTTGGTTCGAAATTCATCGTTTTGTTTGCCATCTGTGGAGTAGTGCTGTGAGCCATCCAGCTCGATTACCAGCTTAGCTTTGTGGCAGTAAAAATCGACAATATAGTTTGATACAATACGTTGTTTGTAAATTTTTATTGGATAAGTGCGTAAAAAATCATACCACAAACGCCTTTCTTGTGGGGTTAGTTTGCGACGCAAAATTTTTGCTAGATTTAGCAGTTTTCTATCCTTTTGGTTAGCAGATTTTTCCATTAGCCCTCTCCGTCGACGTTGTCGCCACCTCTCCCAAAGGGCGAGGCTTTTTACAAACTAATTTTACTATACAAATTTGTTTAATACAATACTTTTTACCAAATTGATGCAATTATTTGTTTTATATGCTGCAATTAAAAGTTTTGCCTAAAAATTTGCCGGGGTATCAACAGGCTCTCCCTTTGGGAGAGCTCCCACATAGTGGGTGAGAGGGCAAAAAGTACTTTTTTTGTTGCTTGGTGCAGTTTGTTTGACAAATTTTGCAATTAATAATACAATAAAAGGTATGAAATTAATAGAGCAAGAGCTGAAGCTTCAGCTTACAAAAACACAATACCTAACGTTGCTTGCCAAAGCGCAAAACGTAAAGTACAAGATGCAACACAACCATTACTTTTACTACGACGGCATGCCAATGGATAGGATGCTTCGTATCCGTCACGTAGGCGAAACCTACCAGCTTACCTACAAGCTGCGCAAGTCCAACGCCAACGGAGTGATGGTAGCGCAAGAGTACAACGCCGCAGTTGACAAGGAGTTTTTGACACAAGCCATCAACGATGGAATAGGCATACAAGCCGTGCTGGATTTGCTAAACGTGCAAATGTCCAGTCCCCTTCGCTACATTGGTTGCCTTTCTACCATGCGAGCAACCTTTACGCTGTTTGACTGTGCCATCGAGCTTGACCTAAACGAATACTTGGGCGAGGTGGATTTTGAAGTAGAGTGCGAAAACGACGACCTAGCCGTGCTTGCAGCCCTTCGCACGCAGTTGGAGAAGCTTTGTGGCAAATTGCCCGATGCTCTCCCCAAGGTGCAACGCTTTGTAACTAAGCTTGCAAGCACACCTGCGTTTTGCAACGGAGAAGCCAAATGATACAAAACTTCAACCTAAAAAAGTGCTACAAGTACCTAATTTTTGACTTTGACGGCACAATCAACAACACAGCGCCCGGTATAGAGGCAACCTTCAAGGCTACGCTGGACCAATTTGGCGTAGACTACACCAACGTAGATTTTACCAAGCACATTGGCCCACCATTGAAGCACAGCTTTGATATCTTTGTAGGGCAAGATAAGTGCCAACAGGCGATTGACGTTTTTCGCAAAATCTTTGAGGAAACGGACGCTCTAAAAAACAGCAAATTGTACACGGGTATACCCCAATTGCTTGCAAAATTGCAACAACGTGGCTACAAGCTGGCAATTGCAACCAGCAAGCACGAGCCCTTTGCCATCGAGTCGCTGGAGTATCTAAACATCAGCCAACACTTTGACGTTGTTTACGGACAAACGGAAAGTAGAGGCTACAAAAACGAAATTTTGCGTCAACTAATTGCCGACCACGGCTGGAAAAAATCCGATTGCCTGATGATTGGCGACACCTGCTACGACGTAGACGGCGCCAAAGCCAACCAAATTGACGTGCTTGCCGTATCCTACGGCTTTGAGGACAGGGCATTGCTTGTGTCCCACAGCCCCAACGCAATTGTAGACAGCGTGGGCGAAATTGCAACCTTGTTATGTGGAGAAGCTTTATGACAAAATTTAGGCAACAACTAAAATCAACTTGGCTACCATGCCTTGCCTACGGCTTGGGCGTAGGCGCATTTGTTGGCGTTGTCGTCGTGCTGTTTAAGCTTGCAGCCGAGTGGATCATCGAAAAGTCTGCTCACCTGTATCAGCTTGTGCGTGACAACCCCATCTGGGCAGTAGTGCTTTTTGTTGCATTGGTAGCCATTGCTACGGCAACGTACTTTGTTCAACGCTGGTGCAAGGAAACAAAGGGTGGAGGAATCCCCCGTGCCGAGGGCGCAATCAAGGCAGTTTTGTCCCTGCGTCCACTTCGCACGGCAGTAGCAATTGTTGTCAACAGCTTGCTTGCCTTTTTGGCAGGGTTACCTTTGGGTAGCGAGGGTCCAAGCGTTTTGCTTGGTACTTCATTGGGTGGTATCACAGGCAAGTTGTCAAGTGAAGACCAATGGAACAGATACGCAATGGCAGGGGGCGCAAGTGCAGGCTTTGCAGTTGCAACGTGCGCTCCATT
>JAFVXX010000111.1 GCA_017500905.1 Clostridia bacterium | reverse complement strand
GTGACAGCTACTTCAACCTAAACGGCTGGTGGCAGTACGCAATTACCAACAGTGCCTACCCGCCAACACAGTTTGACGGGCAAATTTTGGTGCCCTTTTCGCCCGAAAGTGCCCTGTCTGGGGTAGGCAAGCAGCTTAGACCAAACCAGTATCTTCACTATCGCACAACCTTTACCCTTCCCAAAAGCTTCAACAAGGGCATCGTGCTGCTGCATTTTGGCGCAGTAGACAACGTATGCTCTGTGTTTGTCAACGGGCTAAAGGTGGGCAGCCACAACGGAGGCTACACAGCATTTAGCTTTGACGTCACCCTGTTTTTGCAGGAAAAAGACAACGTGCTGGACGTAATTGTCACCGACAGCACCGAAAGGGGAGCCTTTGCAACAGGCAAGCAACGCCTAAAGGGTGGCAAAATTTGGTACACGGCGCAAAGTGGAATTTGGCAAACGGTATGGATGGAAAGCGTCCCCACCCAGCACATCAAGGGCGCACGCATAGTGCCCAACGTGGACGACGCCACCGTCACGGTCCACCTTGACAAGCATCAGGTGGACAGCGTCACAGCCATTGTCTACGACAACGACGTCGAAATTGCCAAAATTGACACCACAAGCGACGTCATCACCTTGCCAATGCCTCAGGATTTTCTCCCTTGGACTCCCGAAAACCCCAAGCTGTACGATCTGGTGCTTATTTCACGCAGGGACAAGGTAAAGTGCTACTTTGCAATGCGCAAGTTTTCCATCAAGCGAGATTACTTTGGACGCTATCGCACAATGCTCAACAACAAGCCCTACTTTGTCAACGGCGTGCTGGACCAAGGCTACTGGAGTGACGGCCTGTACACTCCTCCGTGCGACCAAGCCATCCAATTTGACGTTGCCACAGCCAAAAGCTTTGGCTTCAACGCCTTGCGCAAGCACGTCAAGGTGGAGCCAATGCGCTGGTACTACCATTGTGACAAAATAGGAATTTTGGTGTGGCAGGATATGCCCAACGGTGGCAAAACCAAGTGCTTTACAAGCAAAATTTGGCCATGCTTAGGCGCAACCAAAATCAACGACAAAAGGTATCACAGGTTTGCCCGTGCCGATGCCAAGCAACGCAAGCACTTTACAGCCGAGTATCAACAAATGCTAAGTCAGCTTGCCAACGTCCCCTGCATCTTTGCCTTCAACGTGTTCAACGAGGGCTGGGGGCAGTTTGACAGCAATCAGCACATGCAGCTTACCAAGCAGCTTGACTCTGCAAGGCTGGTATGTGGTGCAAGTGGCTGGCACGATCAGGGTGGTGGCGATTTTTGCAGCCAACACGTCTACTTTAAGCGACTAAAAATCAAGCGCAGCACCAAGCGCGCCGTAGTTTTGGGCGAGTTTGGCGGATTTGGACTTAAGCCAAGTGGAACAAAAGGCTTTTGCTACAAGGCATTTCGTGACAGCGACAAGTACGCTGCAGGCGTAGCCAATTTGTACGCAAGGCAGGTACACCCCCTCGTAAAGCGTGGCTTGACAGCATGCTTCTACACCCAACTGACCGACGTAGAAAGGGAAATCAACGGATTGGTTTCCTACGACCGTAGGCAAATCAAGCTGGATGCCGACCGGCTTAAGCAAATTGTAACAAAGGTAAAAATGTAATGACACAGCACGAAATTTTTATGAAAAAGGCCCTGCAGCAAGCCAAGCTTGCCCAAAAGCACGACGAAGTGCCCATTGGCGCAGTCATCGTCAAGGACGGCAAGGTGATTGCACGGGCATATAACAAACGCAACCAAACACGCAACGCCGTTGCTCATGCCGAAATACTTGCCATACAAAAAGCCTGCAAAAAGATTGGCGATTGGCGACTTTCCGATTGCGACTTGTACGTCACGCTGGAGCCCTGCCTGATGTGCATTGGCGCCTGCTACAACGCAAGGCTTGCCAACGTGTACTTTGGCGCATACGACCTCAACGGTGGTGGCGCAACAACCGTGGTCAACGACGAGCGCAACAACACACTCAACCACAACATCAACATGACGGGTGGCATCTTGCAAAGCCAGTGCTCGCAAATACTCAAGGATTACTTTTTGTCCAAACGCAAAAAGGAGACCAAATGAAATATATACGAGAAAACAAAAGTCTTGTAGCACTGTTTGTTATTGGGCAACTGGAAATAATTTTAATGATAATGTTAGGTGTAAAAGTCACCAAGGATGAGCCAGAAGCCGGAAAATATTTGCTACTAATGGCAAGTGTGGTTTCTGCCGGTTTACAATTGGGTATCCTTGTCTTACTCAATCAGTGCTGTAGTAAGATATGGTACGATCCAAGCACGCAAGAGCTTTGTCGAAAAGGCTGGCTTTGGGGACGTAAGTGTCACATACCACTGTCGGAAATAGATGAAATCATCACCACCGGAATTCCAAGGACTGGTTCATATTACATTGTAATAGAAAAGGGCAAAATTCTTCGCAATGTATGGCTCAAAAGTAAAACTCTGAAATTTGTTTGCTCAAAAGAAAACACAACGTTTGTCGAAAGCTTTTGGCACAATTTTATTCCAACTATTGAACCTATGGAAGTAGAAAACTACAAAAACTAACACAGCAGATATTTGTATGGTGGGGCTTGCTCCCACCTTTTGTTTTGCAACAAGGAGGTTTGCCCGGTGGATGAAACCATGTTTTCTTGCCTCCCTCCTGAGGGAGGTGGCACGCTTGCGTGACGGAAGGAGTATTTTTATTCAACAATGCCAAATGTAGGGGCGACCATTGGTCGTCCGCAGAGTGCAACAAACCCAATTCCGTAGGGATCGGCATCCCTGACGGTCCACCCATTGCAATCAACCATATTTTGTAGGGTGCGACGTCCTCGACGCACCGTCTATTTGCCACCAAATTTCAACCCACAGAAACACCGTAGGGGCAGATTCCCTATCTGCCCACCGGATTGAATCAACTTGTACCCATCCACCCCAACAAAAAAAGGCCCTTGCATCGCAAGAGCCTTTTTGGTGTATTTTGACGTATCAATTTTCGGTTGTTGGGGCAGGCACGTACTTCAAATCTTCAACTTGGTCAGACGTGTAGCTGCTCAACTCGTAGGTGTAGTACTCGCTTTGGAAACGCACTTGTGTGTACTTGTTTACAGGTCCAACGTCGGATGAGAAGGTGTCTCTTGCGCCGTTTATCGAGGTAAACGTGTACAAAAATCCACTGTAGCCTTGTGTACCAACGGTAACAACCGATGCAACTGCGTATGGATGTGTAGCACTCATTTTGTCAAGCACAACGTAGGTTTGGCTTGCCACCGTAAAGTTTAGCGTAACCGTCTTGTTGGTTTTGAAGTCGTACACAGCAACGCTTGGTGCAACAAATTTTCCGTCGGTGGTGGATTTGCTTTGATCCAGGCTTCTTACAACAAGTGGGATTTGCAAAGCATCCAACACGTTGTCAGCCACCTCGTAGGTCGCCACTTTTGCATTTTCGTCCCAGCCCGTGGTGACGGTTGCTTTGCCGTCAGCATACTCTGTTTTGTATTGCAGGTAGTTTACCTCGTAGTTGCTTTTGCCAATGTAGTAGCCACCAATCAACTGCATGGAGCTCTTTGGCTTCATTGTCAAATCGTTTGCAAAGCAAACGGCGGAGTAGAAGTAGGAGATAAACACAAAGCCTTCGCTGGTGCGTTGTGCCTTCAAAAAGGAGCAATCCTCGTCTGTAGTTGTTGTTACGTAGTTGTAAAAAGCCTCTGCATATACGTTGGACAAATCGTAGGTTTCAACTACACGTTGCTCGGTTACGTAGTCTACTGTGTTGGTTTCCTCATTGATTCTAAGGTCTACGGTGTAGGTTCCCTCTACGGCAATGGGCTTTACACGGTCGTACTCAGCAGGAGTAGTCGAAAAGTCTCTTACAAAGGTTTTGTTGTCAAAGGTCACTTGGTTTGACTCTGCCGAAACGTCTCCTTGCAGGCCGATGCTGTACGTAACGTGGACTTCATTTTCGTTCCAACGGATTTCCTGCGAAAGTGGAGTTGCATTTTTACAAGCTGTCAGGCAAAGTGTCAATGCAAGCAATACAACTAACAAAATAGATACAAGTTTTACTTTTTTCATTGATTATTCCTTCGACTTGGTCGTGGCCAAGTCCATTGATTTACTAAGGTATCAACAATTATATCACGAAACCAATTTTTTTACAACAAAAATTAGGCGTAGTGGCAAAATATATTTCAAAAACATTGCAAAAGGTTTTGTCAGGTCTTGAAAATTTTGCGTAGGTGTGGTACAATGTGGCTATTACAAAAAGCAGGTGTGCAAATGATAACGCTTTACCAAACCAACAACTCAAAATGTGCGCAAAATTGCATCATGCAAGCCCTACAACGCACCGACCAGCGCAATTTAGACGTCAAGCACGTTGTCATTGTTCCCGACCGTGCCAGTTACGAGGCCGAAAAGGCACTTGTTGCAGCACTGGGTGGCAGCTTCAACACCGAAGTGCTTACCTTTCGCAGGCTTGCCAACCGATTTTTGCCTGCTCACAAGTACCTGTCAAAGCAATCGGGAATCATAGCCTTGTCCAAAATCATCAACAATTTGCAAGGGCAGTTTGTATGCTACGTCAAGGGCACGTCGCAAAGTGGATTTGTTTCCAACGTGTACGACACCATCAGCCAGCTTAAGTATTGCAACGTGTCGCCTCAAAGCCTATCCAAGGCGGGGCTTCCCCAAAGCCTGTCTGCAAAGCTGCACGATTTGGGACTAATTTACAAGGCCTACCAACAATTTTTGGAGGGCAACTACGTCGATTCGTCCGACAAGCTTAGGCTGCTTTGCGACGAAATTTCCAAGCCGGGCAAAATAGACAATTACTACTTTTATTTGTACGACTTTGACAACTTTTCGGCTCAGGAGTACGACCTTATTCGCCAGTTTGCCCTGCACGGCAAGGGGGTTACGGTTGCATGCCCCACTTCCACCAAGCAAAGGGATGCTCACTTGTTTTTAAACGACGTGTATGGTGGAATTATGCAGGTGGCACGCTCGGTTGGGCAAACACCCAACGTCATCACGCAGCAGTACCACCAAAACGACGTCACCAAGCAAATTGGCAACAATTTGTATCGCTACCAGCAGCTGGACGAGGCAGTCGAGTGCAACAACTTTGTGCAAATTTTTCAAGGCAGCTCCCGTCTGCAGGAGGTGTACGCCTTGGCATGTCAAATACACAACTACGTGCGCAGTGGTGGACGCTTTGGCGACGTCTACGTTGTCACAAGTGACGTCAACAAGTACAAAAACGCCCTACGTACCGTCTTTGACGAGTTTGATATCCCCTACTTTTGCGACGTAAAAACCCCATTGGATTACCACGTCTATTCGCAATTTTTGCTGGATTACATGCAGCTGTTCAAAACCAACTTTGCACTAAAAAGCGTGCTTAGCTTGGTCAAAAATCCGTTGTTTGACACCGACGCCAACGACGTGTATTTGTTTGAAAACTACTGCTACAAGTACAATCCCACCCACCGATTTGCCACCAAGTTTGCCCTTGGCACGCAGGAGGACAACTACGCTTCTGCCGAGCAAATTCGCAGCAAATTGGCACAGGTGGCAGCCACCTACCCAATCCCAACAACAGCCACGGCAACGCAATACGTGCAGCTTCTTCAGCAGCTGGCACAGGGCTTGGCATTGCAGGATGCCTGCAGCAGACTAAGCCAAAGCCAACTGGATACAGGCTTTGACAATCACGCAAAAACCACCCAACAGGTAGTTGGCAAGTTTGACGAGGTGCTGGTCCAAATGCGCGAAATCCTCAAGGATGAGGCAATGCCGTTGGAGCAGTTTGTACAAATACTAACCACAGCGCTCAAGTCGGTCAACGTTTCGGTTTTACCTCAAAAGACGGACAGCGTAGTGGTGGTCAACATGGCAAAGTCCCGCAAGCACGACGTAGGCTTTTTAGCGTTGCTTGGTGCCAACACAGGCGCAATGCCACGCATACAAAGCGATTGCAAGGTGCTTACCGACCACAACGTCAAGGAAATGGCGCATTACGGCATGGTTGTCGAGCCAATGGTAGAGGTAGAAAACAAGCGAGAGCGCTTTGCCCTGCTTCAGCTGTTGCAGGAGCCAAGGGACAAGCTGTTTGTCAGCTACACAACCTCCGATGCCGGCACAGCCCTTTCCCCCAGCCCCTTTGTAGCGCAGCTATGTCAGCTGTTTACAGCACAGGGCGCCCCACTTAGCAAAATCGAGCAAGCCGACGAAAACGTGTACACCTACAAGCAAGCAGTAAGCAAGCTGGTGCTTTCCAACCGCCGCCTTGCCGACAAGCAGCCCGTCAAAATGCCCTACTACACGGTGCTGTACAACCATCTAAAGGATCAAATTCAGCAATACGCATCACTAAGTGATGGGCAAATTGTCATCAACAACGGCAAGCAGTTGTTTTTGCAAAACAGTCAGGTGTCGGTCAGCAAAATTACGCAATTTTTTGCCTGCCTGTACAAGTTTTACTTCCGTTACGGACTGGGCATACAAAAGCGTGAGGAGGCGCAGCTGCAAAGCAACCTGCTGGGCAACGTGCTTCACGAGGTGCTGGAGCACTACGTCAAGCAAATGGACGTTGCCGAAACCACGCAGCAAACCAACGACAAGGCGCACAAGCTGTTTGACAAGGCAATTTTGGACGACTACTACAAGGCGCTGGTAGAGGACGTCAACAACAAAAACCAACTAAAGATGCTTCGTAAGGAAGCAGCCAAGCTGTGCAACATTGTCAAGGGGCAGTTTGCAACCAGCGACTTTGTCAATTTGCACACCGAAATGGAGTTTGGCAAGGGCTCACGCTACCACAGCGTCAAGGTGGGCTTTGGCGACGACGAGTTTTTGCTAAACGGCAAAATCGACCGTGTCGACGTATGTGGCAATCACTTTGTCGTCATCGACTACAAAAGCGGCAATCAAGCAGGTGCCACCTATACCGAAACCGAGCTTTATAACGGCCAAAAGCTGCAGCTGTTGGTGTATCTTAGGGCCGTAATGGAAAATCTTGGACTCACGCCCGTAGGCTTTTACTACTTCAACGTGCACGACAAGTTTGTCAAGCCCAATCAAAAAAGCTACTTTTACAGTGGTCGCACCTTGGATAATCTTGAGATTGCTCAAAGCATCGATCACGAGCTAAACCAAGGCAAAAGCACACGCCTTGGCATATCCATCAACAAGGATGGCAGCATATCTGCCAAAAGCAACATAATTACTGCAAGTCAAATCAATGCCGAAATCGACTACGCCGTAATGATGATAGCAAATGCGGGCAAGCTCATCAAGCAGGGCTACGTCAGCATCAACCCACTTGAGGGTGCTTGCTCCTACTGCGATTACAGCAGTATTTGCGACTACCAAGACGTGCTTACCTATCCCCCACGTAAAAGTCCTGCTGCAACAGCACAGACCATTGAGGAAATTGTAAACAATGCCAAAGACAACTAACAACTCACCACAATTTAATCCAAGCCAGCAAAAGGCCATTGGCAACCGAAACAAAAACACGCTTGTTTCGGCATCTGCAGGCACGGGCAAAACAACCGTCATGATGGAGCGCCTGTTTCAGATGGTGCAAAACGACGACGTGGATTTGTCCAACGTAGTGGTGGTCACCTTTACCAAGCTTGCAGCCAATCAAATGAAGGAAAAGCTTACCTCCAATTTGATGCAGCAGCGCAACAACGTCAAGGTGCTGCAGCAGCTGGAAAAAATTGACAGCTGTGCCATATCCACCCTGCACAGCTTTTGTGGCAATTTGCTGCGCAACTACTTTTACGTGGTAGATATCGATCCCAACTACACCATGCTGGACGATTACTCCCTTGCCAACCTCAAGTGCCAATGCTTCAAGCAGGTGTTGGATGAGTTTTACCAAGCCGACGACCAGCAGTTTGACAATTTGTACAAAATCTATTCGCCCAAGCGCAACGATGCCGAGTTTACCAATGCAATGCTCAAGCTGTACGAGCACAGCCGTACCCACGTCAACTTTTGGAAGTGGTACGACGAGATGCGGCAAAACTATCTCAACTTTCAAGGCAGTCCATTGGAGGCGCAGCTAAACAGCGAGCTTGCACAGCTGCTCAACGCAATGCGCAGTCAATGGCTGTCATACGCAAGCCAAGGCGATTTGCACGGTGTCTCCTTTTACGTGGACGCATGTCAGCAAAATGCCGATTTGTGCTCGGTTGCACCCACCAACAGCTTCCGCACCAATTTTGGTCTAATCAAGGCAGCGCTTTGTGGCTTTGCCACCATCCCCAAAGCCAACTCAAAGGATTGGAGCGTAGTGGATGCCGACGTCAAGGCGCAGCTTTCCAAGCAGTTTTTGGCATATTCCAAGGAGTGTAAGGCAAGGCTTGCCGACTTTTGCGACTACGACGACGAGCTTGACTACGACGTGCTGACTACTCAAACGGCACAAATGGTTGCAATCACCGACAAGATGGTGCAGGTTTTGCAACGCTTTGACGAGGTTTTTGCAGCCACCAAGCGCAAAAGCGGCGTAGTGGATTTCAACGACCTCGAGCACTTTGCGCTGAGGATATTGGACGACGCCAAGTGCCGTTCCGAGGTGCACGCACAGTACAAGTACGTATTTGTAGACGAGCATCAGGATACCAACCCCGTTCAAGCCGAAATTATCAAGCGTCTTGTAGGCCCCAACCGATTGTTTTTGGTAGGCGACGTCAAGCAAAGCATCTACGGCTTTCGTGGCTGCACACCCAACAACTTTGCCGACAATCAAACAGCCTATCAGGCCGATCAATCCTGCAACTACGTCGAGCTTAACCAAAACTATCGCTCTGACAATCGCATACTCAGCTTTGTCAACAACGTAATGGCAGGCGTAATGACCAAGTCCTTTGGCAAAATCGACTACGCCAGCACCTCTATGCTACAAAGTCGGCTGTATTTTGACTCCCCTCTGCCACCCGTAACAATGGACGTCGTAAAGGCCCCCGAGGGCGAATATGTTGCCAAGCAACAGCCTGCCCTGTACGATCCAACCACCTCTCAGCCAACTGCCTACGACAAAATCCGTGCCGAGGGCTTGGCTGTGGCATATCGCATACAGCAGCTGGTGGGCAAAAGCTACGTCGACAAGGCAACGGGCAAAACAAAGACCTACACCTATCAGGATTTTGCCATCCTCACACGGGGCAGAGGTGCCTATGCCTTTGAAATCTACAACGTGCTGCTGGAGCAAAACATCCCCGTTGTAGGCTCGTTTAAGATGCAAGGCCTCAAAAACAAAGAGGTACGTATGCTAATTTCGCTGCTTCGTGTCATCGACAACCCTCACAACGACGTGTCAATGGTGGGCTTGCTGTTGTCCAGCCTATGCGGACTTGACGAGCAGCAGCTTGCACAAATCAAAATTGAGTCAGGCAACGTAAAGGCAAGCTTCTACCAACGTGCAATGCAGTATGCCGAGGCAAACAACGACCAAATTGCCTGCAAGCTGCAACAGCTGTTTGCCCGCCTAAACAAGTATCGCCTGTTCAGCTTTGGTGCCACAGTCGACCAGCTTTTGCTGGAGGTAATTGCCGACACCAACCTGCATTTGTACGTATCAGGCTTGTCCAATGCCAGCCTGCGCATCAAAAAGATGTACGACTTTGTCGACCAAATCAAGGACAAGCACTACAGCCAAAGCATCGACAAATTTTTGCAATTTTTGGACGAAACCTCCTTTGAGGAGGAGCTTGACGAGGAAGGTGGCAACGTGTCGGCCGTAAGGTTTATGACAATGCACGCCGCCAAGGGCTTGGAGTTTCCCGTGGTCATCATCATTGGCTGCAACCGAATGTTCAACTTCGACAAGGACGTGCTTGCCTACGACGTAGACAACGGCATAGCCTTGGATTACTACAATTTTGACAGCCGTATCAAAAGCAATTCGCTGGGTGCCTTTGCCACAAAGCGTGTAAAAAAGCGCTCTGATTTGGCAGAGGAGCTTCGACTGCTGTACGTTGCGCTCACCCGTGCCCAAGTCAACCTAATCATCACACTTGCCGATGCCAAGTACGACGACTGGACGGACAAAAAAATGGTTGCGTCCAACGTCAGCTGCTTTGCGCAGTGGCTTGTAAGGGCAGCCTACAATCAGCTGGGAAGCTTTAGTGACGGCGCACACAAGGACGGCTTGTTTCTAAGCTTTTTGACAGAGGATTGTTGCGTGGTGCCAAGTGACAGCCAAAGCAGCTTTTTG
The DNA here is from genome assembly GCA_017500905.1 of Clostridia bacterium. GTDB lineage: Bacteria > Bacillota > Clostridia > Christensenellales > CAG-314 > RGIG5495. The sequence goes on along the minus strand of JAFVXX010000111.1, from coordinate 14,712 downwards.
TCCAATCAGTCGGACAACCTGCAGCACGCACTTGATTGCATCAACTACGTCTACCCCTACACCCATCAGGTGGTGCCCTCCAAGATTACCAGCAGCACGCTGGATGCTCAACACTTCAACATGTCCGAGCAGCAGGAGCAAAGTGGGCTAATCTGGCAGCCGTTGGTGCAGGACGTTGACAAAATGCAGCTGGGCACAGCCTACCACAAGGTGTACGAAACCATCAGCTACGATGCCGACGCAAACGCCATTGCAGCCCACGTGCAAGCCCTTGTTGACCAAGGTGTTTTGGAGCAGTCCGTTGCAAGCCACCTCGACGTTGGCTTGGTGTATGCAACACTTACCAATCCCACCTTCCGTCAAATTGTAAGCAGTGGCAAGGTGTACCACGAAATGCCTTTTTTGATGCAAACCGAATATTCCCGTTTTGTAGAAGAAGCAAGCAACGCCCCCACCCTTTTGCAGGGAATCATCGACCTTTTGGTGGTGGGCAAGGACAAAGCAACCATTGTCGATTTCAAGTACGTAAGTAACAGCCACAATCTGCACCAACGCTACGCCAAGCAGCTGCAAAGCTATCGCTACGCTGTAGAGTCAATTCTCAAAATGGATGTTGATTGCTACCTTTTGTCCATTGCCGACAACAAGCTTGTCAAAATTGATTGACACAATGTCATCCCTATCAAAGTGCCCTGTTGCCCGTAGTGCAGCAAGGCACTTTTGCTTTATGCAGTGTACTTATGTCTAAACGCTTGCACTTTTTGCCGTTGTGATATATAATTGTATTCACTAACAATCAACCACAAGGAGTACAGCTGTGAAAACAAAACGCTTACTAACCATATCACTTCTACTTTGCTTGGTGCTTTCGCTGGCATTGCTTGCAGGCTGTGGATGCGACCACGCCAACGTAGCCTACCAATTTGACGAGTACACACACAAGCTTGTCTGCCTTGATTGCGACAAGGTTGTCGAGCTTGCACAAGACCACCAATGGGAGGGCACCTACTGCTCTGTATGCAAAATGGGCGAGGAATACACCCAAGGCTTGGAGTACGAGCTGTCCAGCAACGAAGCGTATTACTCTGTAGTGGGCAGGGGCACCTTTGAGGGGCAAATTCTCAACATTTCCCCATTGTACTACGGCAAGCCTGTACAACGAATTGCAAGTAGTGCATTTGTGCAAAACTTTGTCATCACCGAGGCAACAATCCCCAACACAATTGACTACATTGGCGAAATGGCAATTGACAACTGCATCAATCTTACAAAGGTCACCTTTGCCGAGGGCAGTCAGCTTTCAACAATTGGTCGTTTGGCATTTGCCTACAATCCCAATTTGACGGAAATCACCATTCCTGCCAGCGTCACCGACGTCAAGGAAGCAGCATTTTACAGCTGTCAAGCGCTTACAATCTACTGCGAAGGAACAAAAAGTCAAGGCAACCCTTGGCATACGCAATGGAACATGGACAACCGTCCTGTAGTTTGGGATTGCGCCAACAACGACAAGGCAAGTGACGGCAACGTCTACGTAATTGTCGATGGTGTACGCTACGCAATTTCCAGCGGCAAGGCTGTAGTTGCAGTACAAACACAAGGTATCACGTCTGCACACATTCCTGCAAAAATCAGCTACAAGGGCAGCAAGTACGACGTAACGGCCATTGCACCAAACGCTTTTCAGGAGGGTGTACAAGGTGATGCATGGCACCTGCAGCAAATCACCTTTGACGACAACAGCGTCATTGCCAAGGTTGGCGACAATGCATTCGAAAACTGCATCGAGCTTAAACAAATCAACTTACCAAACACTGTAACCTCCATAGGAAAATGCGCCTTTAGACACTGCTGGGAGCTTCAGTCCTTTACAATTCCACCACAAGTAACCGAGCTGCAAAGCGACGTATTTGCAAGCTGTTACGAGCTGACCGAAATCACCATTCCGGGTACTGTAACCAAAATTGAGCCTTATGCCTTTTTCTCGTGCATGTCGCTTAAAAAGATCAATTTTGTCGTAACAAAGGGTTGGGTAGCTTCAGGCGAAAATCCAAACACCCTGCAACCCGAAAAAATCACCCTTATGCAAAGTGACGTATCTAATCCCGAAACCATAGCAGAGTGGCTGTTGGATGGCTACAAGTATCTTGGATACACCTTGCAGTTAAGCAACTAATCAATTTTGGCACATCAACCACAAAACAAACGCACGCTACCCCACGTAAGCAGGGTAGCGTGCTTGTTTTTTGCCCTTTCAAGGGCCTTTTTTGATACAAAACGTCGGTTGTTAGATGCAAATTAGGCTTAGCACCAATGGTATCGGAAGATACAGCGCAAACCACACCCACGAGCTGCTTTTGAGGCTCTTCAGCACACTCAAGCTGGCGTATCCGCTCAAAAATGCAAAAAACACGCCAATCACCACGCAGTACCAAGGTGTAGCAAGGGGCTTTGTCAGCAGCTCCAGTCCCTCAACAAGTGCGCTACCTGCAATCACAGGCAGCGACAGAACAAAGGAAAACTCCGTGGCATCCTCTTGATGCAGCCCGCACAGCTTCAGGGTAGACACCGTGCTGCCACTGCGTGACAACCCGGGAAAAACTGCTGCCCCCTGCACAATTCCACACAGCAGCACCTTCCACAAGGGACACTTATCCAATGGTGTTTGAGGCTTGTATAGGTAGTGGGATGTCACAAGCAACGCAATTGTCAGTGCAAAGCCCACGGGCAGAAGCCCCTCAAACACGCCTTGGGGCACAAATGCCTTTACGGCAAACGCTATCACAAAGGTGGGAGCACTTGCAAGTAAAAGGGAGTGTAAGCGTCGGTTTTTCAAGGGCTTTGCAACGTAGGTTGCAAGGCTTTTTTTGTAAACGACAATCACGGCAAACAGCGTGCCAACGTGCAACGCCACGTCAAAAAACAACGTTGCCTCAACGTCAAGCAGACGTTGTGCCAAAATCAAGTGTCCGCTACTGGATATAGGCAAAAATTCGCTGAAGCCCTGCAGCAAGCCCAAAAAAATGCTTTGTAAAATGCTCATAGTTACTCTCCGTACCATATTTTAGGCAAAAAAACGCAAATTTAGACCGTAAAACAGCTAAACTTTGCTTGCTATTATTTACAATTTTTTGTTTTTGTAGTACAATACTTGTACTAAATCATTCGAGGTGTAACATGAAATTAGGCGTAGTAGGACTTCCCAACGTAGGCAAAAGCACGTTGTTTAATGCAATCACACAAGCAGGGGCAGAAATTGCAAACTACCCCTTTTGTACCATTGAGCCCAACGTTGGCGTTGTAGCCGTCCCCGATGAAAGGCTAAACAAGCTTGCAGCCTTGTACAACAGTCAAAAAATCACACCAACCTACCTCAAGTTTGTCGACATTGCCGGCCTTGTCAAGGGCGCAAGCAAGGGCGAGGGCTTGGGCAACAAATTTTTGTCGCATATTCGTGAGGTGGATGCCATTGTGCACGTGGTCAGATGCTTTGCCGACAGCAACGTCACACACGTATCCGACACAATCGATTCGTTGTCCGATATGGAAACCATCAATCTCGAGCTGATTTTGGCAGATATCGATACGGTCAACAACAAGCTTGCACGCACACGCACGCTAATGAAGGGCGGCGACAAAAAGTACAAGGCCGACGAGCAAGCCCTGCTTCAAATCCTTGCCCATTTGGAAAGCGAAAAGCCTGTACGCACCATGCAGCTGGATGACGACGGCCATGCACTTGTCAACGAAATGCTGCTTTTGACAACCAAGCCCGTAATTTATACAGCCAACATTGCCGAGTCCGACCTTGGCCAACCCTACAACAACCACGTTTTGCAGGTTGAGGCAAGGGCAAAGGAGGAGGGGGCCGAAACGCTTGTTATCTGCGCCAAGGTAGAGGAGGAGTTGTCCACTATGCCACCCGAGGACAAGGAGATGTTTTTGGAAAGCTATGGCATCGAGGAAAGTGGTTTGTCCCGTCTGGTCAAAAAGTGCTACAAGCTGCTCAAGCTGGTGTCCTACCTTACAGCAGGCGAAAAGGAAACCCGTGCTTGGACCATCACCGAGGGCACCAAGGCACCTCAGGCAGCAGGCAAAATCCATTCCGATTTCGAAAAGGGATTCATCCGTGCCGAAATTGTCCCCTACGAGGTTATGCTTCAGATGGGTGGCTACAACCAAGCCAAGGAAAACGGCAAGGTGCGTAGCGAAGGTAAGGACTACGTCATCAAGGATGGCGACGTCGTGTTGTTTAGATTCAACGTCTAATTTGGCTTATTACGGAGGTTAGACATGACAACCAACAAACGCTCGCTGGGACAAAACCTGGCTTTTGCAGCTGCCGACGTATTTGGTGGTGGCAGCTTCAACGTAATCAACTTTTTGTACGTACCATTTTTGACGCTTGTAGTGGGCATACCAATGTGGTACGTATCCATCATATTGCTTGTCAGCAAGCTGTGGGATGGCTTCATCGATCCATTCATTGGCAAGGTGTCCGACGGCAAAAAGCCGGGCAAAATGGGCAAACGCAGATATTTTATGCTAATCTTTGCACCCATCGTCATGGTGGGCTTAGTGCTGCTGTTTTTCCCATGGAATCTTGTCACCAACAGCCTTCCTCTCAAAATTGTCTTTGTCACGTTGATGTACTTTTTGTACGCAACAGCGCAAAGCTTTGTACTAATTCCCTACTACTCGCACGCCAGCGAGCTGACCGACGACTACAAGGAGCGCAACAAGGCCAACGCCGTACGTCTTGCATTTTCGGTGCTTGCCAGCCTAATTTGCGTTGCAGTCCCCGGCATGATTGCTTCCCCAACCAAAAACGACGGTGGTGTCAGCTATTTGGTAATGGCAGCCATTTTTGGCGCAATCTTTTGTGTAGCAATTTTGATTACAGCCCTGTTCAGTCACGAAAGGGTCATCACGCCTGCCCTCAAAAGCAAGGTGTCCATCAAGGAGTTTTTTGCTCCACTCAAGCTCAAGACCTATCGTCAGTATCTTGGTATGCAAATGACAACCAGCATGGGCATGGCAGTAATGAGCAGCTTTTTCTTCATCTTTTGCGATTTCTACTTGCGTAGACAAACCTACCAAATGGTGTCGCTTGGGCAAGATTTGTCACGCTTCCCCATTGCAACAATTGCAGCAGCGTGTATGTTTGTGGCACAAATATTTGCTTTGCCAATGTACCTTGGCATACTCAAGAAGCGCTCCAAGCGCTTTGCTTTTACGGTAGGTCACCTCATCTGGATTGGCGTTGCAGCCCTCATGCTGCTTCTTCCTGCCGAGGGCGAAGCACAGGTAGTGGGCAACTCGGTCGTAACAAAGGTGGGCGTCCCCAACTGGGTAGTCATGCTGTTTGGCTTGGCACTTGGGTTGGGCATTGGTGGATCGGTGTACGTTCCTCACTCCTCCTTCGGCGACGTATGCAACGTGGGACAGCTGTACTTTGGCAAGCGCACCGAAGGAGCATTTTCGGGGCTTACCAACTTTCTCAACACCACGGCGCAGGCAATTGGCTTGTCCTTGCCATCCATGATCATTGCAGGCGCAGGCTACGTAGAAACGCAGTACCTAACCACGGCAGAGTACAACCAGCTTGTTGCAACCGGTGGCACCTTGGGAGGGTTGACCTTGGATCAATTCATTGTCAACATTGGACAAGGCAACGTGCAGCTTATACCCGTAGTGCAAAGTGCCAATGCACAGCTTGCCATCAAGCTGGTGTTCATCCTGCTGCCAATTGCAATCAGCCTGCTTGCCATCTTTATTGCAAGCAGATACAAGCTTACTCAACAAATGCAACAAAAGGTGGTGCAAGCCTTGCAGCTTGACACAACCTCCCCACAATACCAAAGTCAACGTGACGAAATTTTGTCACAATTGTAAACAAAGGCAACTAATGAGGCTTACAACACTTTTCAGCGGAAGCCACGGCAACTGCACCTTGGTGCAGCACAAAGGCACCAATGTGTTGGTGGACGCTGGCTTTTCGCACAGCACAATCAAGACGGCGCTGCAACCATTGGGGCTTTGTCCAACCGACGTCGACGCCATCCTTATCACGCACGAGCACAGCGACCACGTCAGCGCCCTTGCACGATGGACCGAGCATTACGAAACGCCCATATACGCCCATCAAAAGCTGCTTACCTGCTTGCCCACAAGGTTTCCCTGTGGCAACTACAGCTTTTTTACCAACTCGTTTCAGGTAGGCAACCTACAGGTGGATTTTGCCGCTTGCTCGCACGACGCATTGTCCTGCACGGCATATCGCTTTTTTGATGGCAAGGACTACGCTGCAATCTGCACCGACACAGGTGTTGCAGGCAAGCAGCTAATAGATTTTTTGCTTCCTGCCAAAAACGTAGTGGTGGAAAGCAACTACGACCAAGGCATGCTTGAGTTGGGCGATTACCCACCCTGGCTTAAGCAACGCATTGCATCCAACAAGGGGCATTTGTCCAACGAGCAATGTGGCAAGCTTGTCGAAAAGCTTCTCAAGCACGGTGTTGTGCGCAACGTAGTGCTGGGACACCTTTCACAAAACAACAACACCAAGGAGCTGGCATTTGCCAATGCTCTTGGCATTTTTCAACAAAACAACGTGTTGGAGGGCAAGGACGTAGGCTTGTACGTCGCCGACCAATACAGCCGAGGTATCACACTTGACTAACAACAACGCACCCTTTTACAACAATTCAGTTTGGGCATACGCCATTGCCAACGCCCTGCTAATTACCTGCTCCATCGTGATGGCAGCATTGCATCTTGCAGAAGTGCCCGTGTTAGAGGGCGCACCAATGCTGATTACCAACGCCATTTACAGCGTAACACTGGGCGTAGCGGCCGTTGCAATTTTGCTTGTAACCAAGCAGCCTGTTGTCAACGCACTTGGCTTGCGCAAGCAGGCGTTTTCCGGCAAAAAGCTGCTGCTGTTGTGCGCAACGGTGCTTGTATTGCTCAACGTGTCAGTGGTGCTAAACGGATGGTTTATGTCCGTTTTGGTCAATTTGGGCTTTGACCTACCGACCGTTTCGCTTACAACCGAGCTAATCAAGCAGCACCCCATGCTCACCTTGGTTGCAGCCTGCATTTTGCCCGCCATCAACGAGGAAATTTTGTTTCGTGGGCTAATCACCAAGGGGCTTAGCCAACGCTTTGGCAACGTAGCGTCCGTGCTTATGACAGGTGCGCTGTTTGCGTTGTTTCATGGCAATCCTGCCCAAACCATACACCAGTTTGCATTGGGCTGCATGCTTGCAATGGTGGCAATTTCCACCCAAAGCGTGGTGTTGCCCGTCATCGTACACTTTTTCAACAACCTGTCAGCATTGCTGCTTGCATTGTTTGTCGAGCCCACCGGCGTGTACGTCAGCCACGGCTGGCTGATTGTGCTGCTGGGTGGCGCACTGCTTGCAGGCTTGGCAATGCCCTTTTACAATCAATTCAAATTGCCACAAGCCCAAGTCGTCAAGATGCGGCTGGGCTGGAGAGACGTCCTGCTGGTTGCAACGGCAGCCTTCAGCAGTCTTTTGTGGATAGGAGCACTATGAAATTCAAAGTAGTTGCCGTAGGCAAAATCAAAGAAGCCTTTTTCAGGGATGCCATCGCCGAGTACGTCAAGCGCATATCTCGCTTTGGCAAAGCCGAGGTTGTCGAGGTGGACGAGTGTCTGTTTCAGGGCAACCCCAACCCCAAGGAAAAGGACAAAATACTTCAAACCGAGGGCAAGGCAATTTTGTCCAAGCTTGAGGGCTTTGTAGTGGCTTTGGATATCGATGGCCAAACGCTTACCAGCAATCAGCTAAGCCAAGCCGTATGTAACGCCAAGCAAACGCACTCATGCATCACCTTTGTGATCGGTGGCAGCTACGGCCTGCTTGATCAAGTCAAGCAGCAAGCCAATTTGCGACTTTCCTTTGGCCGTATCACCCTGCCCCATCAGCTTGCACGAGTAGTGCTGTTTGAGCAAATCTATCGTGCATGCACCATCGAAAACAACGTAAGCTACCACAAGTAAACAGGAGAAATCAATGACATTACTATCCCCACAAATGCTTTGGGCCAACTTTGATCCCACAGCCGAGCCGTTGGACAAGCAAAGCTACAAAAAGACCGATTGCGACGGCATCACAACGGAAGAGTTGTACTTTACAGGACGCACTCTAAGTGACGGCAGCAAAAGCCGTGTTTTTGCAGTAGTATGCTACAAAAGCACCCGTTCATCCAAGCCTGCTTTGCTGGTAATCAACGAGCCCTCCAAGCCCATCGACGTCGAGGAGCTTCAATATTGGGCAAGGCAAGGCTTCATCACCATTGCAATTGATATGCGTGGTCAGGTGGAGCACGGTCGCTTTACCGTCTATCCCAAGCAAATTGCTTATGCCAACAGCCTTGACTGCAAGGACGACTTTTCCCTTACAGGCTCTGCCAAGCAAACCAAGTGGTACGAGTACGCCGTCAACAACATGCGTGCCGTCACCTTGTTGGAGGAGGAAAAGTTTGTCAAGGGCGTATCCGTCATCACAATTGGCCGTGGCAGCCGTGTAGGCATGATGGTGCTTGCAATGGATGGCCGTGTACAAAACGGTGCAGTTGTGTTTGGTAATCTGGTGGATGAATACCCCTTTACCCACCCACAGCAGTACACCGATGCCGAGCTTGTCGCAATGGAAAGCGTTTCGGTTGTAGACAAGCAGCTCAGCAAAAAGGAGCATGAGCAAATTTGGGAAATGGGCATTGGTCCACAAAGCTACCTGCCACTAATCAAGCAACCCGTCTACGTGGTATGTGGTGGCAACAGCGTCAACGTTCAAATTGGTACGCTAAGCAGGGCGTTCAGTCGAATAAACAAGCAAAGCAAGCTGTTGATTTTGCCCGATGCATTTGATTACCTACCCAACTACATGGTCAACTCCATTGTCAAGTGGTTCAAGGGCAAGACAAGCGATGCGCAAATGAAGCTGGCGGTAGTAGACAGCAAGGACGGACAGCTTACCATCGAGGTGGCAGCCAACTGCGAAATGAGCGACCTTGAGCTGTGGTACTGCCGTGACAACAGCAAAAAGGGCAAGCATTGGGTAGTGGCACCCCTCAAGCCTACAGCAAGCGACAACGTGTACCAAGCAAGCCTCGATTTGTACGAGGACAACTGCCAGCTGTACGTGTTGGCTGTTGCAAACGGCGAGATTCCCGTATCCACTCCCCTCATGCCAATTTCCACCCAAAGCCAGTACACCCTACGCCATCGCAAGCCACTAATCTTTTCGGGCGAGGAGGACTTTCGCTTTGTGCCCGTCAACATGGTTTCAGACAAGTGGCACGGCAACGAAATCGAGCTGTACAAGTGCAAGGGCTATATGGGCATCACAGGGCAAAAGGGCTCGTGCTTTGCAACCTTTGCGCTAAGCGATTCGTCCAACGTATCCTCGGGCGGCGTGTTGGCGTTTGACGTCTGCTGCGACGTCAAGCAAAGGCTTACCATCGTTGCAATCGTCAACCTTGGCGAGCAAAATCAAAGCTACGTAGCCAACGTCGATTTGCTGGGCAACGGCAGATGGCAACGTGTAATTTTGGACAGCACCAACTTTGCTTCTCCCGACAAGCGCACAATTACCATTGGCAACAAGGTGGATATGGTAATTTTTTCCACCAAGGAAAAGTTTATTATCAACAACATTTCACTAGTATGATGCAACTAAACTTAGGCGACAATGTAATTACAAAAAAGTCCCACGCCTGTGGATGCAACAGGTGGGTAGTGCTACGCACGGGTGCCGATTACAAAATGCAATGCACCGGGTGTCAGCACGTAGTAACAATTTCTTCTCAAAAGTTTTACAAGGCGGTCAAAGATGTCATCAAATCAACCAACCCCAACTAACGATTTGCAACCAACTCCAACCAAAAAGACGGTCAATCCCGTCGTCGAAAGGCTACTCAACGTCCTGCTGCTTGTTGCATTGGGTGTGTTTGTGCTTGTAATCACGGTCAAGGGCTTTTTTGTGTCCAACGTGCTTGTGCAGCAAACCTCCATGATGCCCACCCTAACCGATGGCCAAACCATTTGGGTAAGCAAATCTGCCAAGGTAGACCGTGGCGACGTAGTGGTGTTTTTCACCGAGGATGTCCAAGGCAAGTTTTTGGCAGGCTTTTTGGGCGACCACGACAAATACGTCAAGCGTGTAGTGGCATTGGCAGGCGACAAGGTTTGGGTGGAGGCCGACACCAACGGCAACTATCACTTCAAGGTGCAAACAGCCGACACCAACCAAGTTTTAGACGAGGATTACTACACCTACAAGGACGTCAAGGTTGTAATCCCCGCCACCACCGAGGCCAATCTGGGCAACATGGCAAGCCACGTAGGCCAAGCCAACGCACTTGTTGTCAACGAGGGCGAAATGTTTGTGCTGGGCGACAATCGCAACAACAGCACCGACTCCCGCACGCTGGGTGCAATCCCCACCAGCCGACTTTTTGGCGTGTTAATTTAATTGCAGTAGTAGGGCAACCACTAACAATACTACAATCATCATCTATCAACTAAATCAACAACCAAAAAAGGCAACGCACACTGCGTTGCCTTTTTGTATGCAACAATTGTGTTGCAATTGTAGGGGGAGGATATCTTTCTCTCGCCTACTACAACAAAGAACAAATTCTATTCCGTATCGGAAAGATACTATCTTCCCCTACACAACGACACAACCTGCATTTCGTAGGGGAGGATTCCATATCCTCCCGTAGCCTCCCTTGTGTAAAGGGAGGTGTCACCCATGGTGAAGGAGGGGTTGTATTATTCGCACACATGATTGTCGTAGGCGTCGCTGTCCCACCTATTTCACAAGCAACAAACCAACAACTCGCATGGACGACACCACCCGTCGGCCTTTTTTGTTGCTCATTTGCATATTTTCCACCCAATTTGCCAACCTAACGGTATGACAAACTTTACCAACAACTATTTTACACAACTACAATCACGTTGTGGTGATGACGACGACTTTCGTGTGCGCACCCTCAACCTTGGCACCACCGTCAAGGTGGTTTCGTTGGATTCTATGTGCGACGACAACAAGGTGGTGGAGTACGTCGTCAAGCCGTTGCTGGCCATGGGACAGCAATGCACTCCACAGCAGGTTTTGCAGGCAACATTTGCAACACAGGTGGTACCGTGTGTCAATTTTGACGACGTTGTCACCAACTATTTGGCTGGCTACACGTTGGTTTTTGCCGATGGTGCCGACCAATGCGTTGCAATAGACACCTTTGTTGCAACGGGGCGCACGGTAACCGAGCCACCCACCTCTGCAGTCATGCGTGGCCCACGAGAGGGCTTTGTAGAAAGTGTCAAAACCAACCTGATGCTAATTCGCAAAAGGTTGCGCACCGACAAGCTCAAAACAACCACGCTTACGGTAGGCAAGTACACCAACACAATGGTTGTGGTATGCCATCTTGACGGCGTTGCGGCGCAGCACCTTGTGGACAAGGTTATCCAATCCATTTCAGCCATCAACATAGATGGCATTTTAGACAGCAGCTACCTTTCGCAGTATTTGGATAAGCAGCACACCTACTTGTTTCAAAGGGTAGGCTCCACCGAAAAGCCCGACGTTGCCGTGGCAAAGCTGCTGGAAGGCCGCATAGCAGTGGTAGTGGATGGCTCGCCAATGGTGCTCACCCTGCCGTATTTGTTTATCGAGGATTTGCAAAGCCCGGGCGATTACTATGAAAACAACGAAGTAACGTCTTTAGGTCGCATTTTGCGATTTGTCAGCGCATTGATATCCGTGCTTTTGCCTGCCGTCTACGTGTGCTTGCAAAAGTACAACTATCAAATAATTCCCCTCAAGTTTCTAATAACCATCCTCAACGCCACCGAGGCAATCCCCTTTTCGCCCTTGACGGAAATGCTGCTTGTCATCATCATTTTTGACATTTTGCGAGAGGCCAATTTGCGTATGCCCAGCGCCGTAGGAATGTCGCTGTCGCTTGTGGGCGCAATCGTGCTGGGGGATGCTGCCGTCAAGGCAGGACTTTTGGGTGCACCAGCCGTAATGGTGGGCGCATTGTCGGGCATAGGCTTGTACACCATGCCCAAAAACACCCTTGTATTTTCCATTTTGCGCCTTGGCGTAACTTTGGTAGGTGGATTGATGGGGCTGTACGGAGTGGTGCTTGCAATGCTTGCCATCGTGCTGTATCTAACAAGCCTGCAATCCTACTCGGCACCCTTTTTGGCGCCGTATGCACCCCGTATTCAACACGACAAGCAGGACGCTGTTTTTCAGGATGACTTGGCAACGTTTAACCAACGCCCCCACTCCTTTAGCAACGTCAATCGCACAAGGAGGCGCAAATGAACAATCAAGTAAAGGTCAATCAAATTGCACTGATTTTGATGCTGATCGTGTCTGGTGGCAAGTATATGTCGCTACCCCAAACGCTGTCGCAGCAGGTGGGCAGGGATGCTTGGCTTGTAACAGCCATTTTGCTTGCAGTCGACCTTGTCTGCCTTGCCATGCTGGTGTGGGCAGTCAAGCTAAACAAGAGCAAATTGTCCTTCAACCAAACACTCAACCATTGCGTTGGCAAGGTGGTAGCAAAGGCAATTTTGATTGTTTTTGCCATCTTTATGGCAGTAAGGCTTGCCACTTTGTACTCAGGCGTGTACGAACTGTTTGTTGCAACCTTTGGCATACGCACCAATTGGATAGGCTTTGCCCTTCCTCTTGCAGTATTGGTGTGCTTTGGAGTATCCAAAGGGATGCAGCCCCTTGCACGCACCAACCAGCTGCTGTGTGTAATTGTTTTGATTTCGCTTGTAGCCATATTGGTGCTGCCTGCACGCAATGCCAATTTGTCGCAGCTTATGCCCGTAGGGCAAAGTGGGGCAAAAAAGCTTCTTTCGGTATCACTAAACAACGGATTTTGGTTTAGTGACTACGTCTTTTTGTACTTTGTGCTGGATGCAATCAAGCCAAGCAAGCGTGTCTTTTTGCCCATTTTGGGCTTTTTTGCCATAGGTGCCACCTTGACGGTGTTTATGTACGTGCTGTTTACAGGGCTGTTTGGCAACATGGCACAATATACCGACCTTGCCATGAGTAAGGTAAGTCAATTTGTCGTAACCTCAGCAGTCAACGGCAGGATAGACTGGCTATTCGTAACCATATGGACTTTGTCTGTATTTATCAAAATACTAATTTTCACCTTTTCGCTGTACAAATGCCTAAGCTACCTGTTTGACGCCAAGTGCTGCAAGTTTAGCCTACCCCTTGGCATAGCGGCAACCTCAGCGATATTACTCCCCTTGCTTGTCACCGTCAACGACTTGTCGCAGGTGGTTTCAAGCTACCTACGCTACCCCTTTTATGCCGTGCAGTATCTGCTGCCGCTAACAATGCCGTTGATGGTGTCAATTGCCAACGCCAACACAACAACCAAGGAGGCAAATCGTGTCAAACAAAAGTAAGTATATTCGCTACGCCGTGGCAGCGACCTTGATAGTGGCTGTGGCATTGACCTTTTCGGGGCAGGATATTTCCTCAAGGGAAATCATCGTGGGAGTAGGCGTAGATTACGACGGCGCCAACCAGCTCTATCAGGTATGCGCCGAGGTAGTAAGCCCGGGAGGTGGTCAAAACCAACAAACGGGCACCTTCAGCAAGTTTTTGACGGGCACAGGTGCCACCATGGAGCAAGCATTTACCAACATGTATTCGCAAACAGGCATGACGCCCTCATTGGGGCAATGCCAAATACTTGCACTTGGCAAAGATTTGTATACAAGTGTCAATCTCAAAAACGTCTTGGCTTACTTTGTAACCTACCATTCGTTTAAGGACAACTCCAACGTCTGCTGTGTGGATGGCAGTGCTAAGCAGCTGCTTCAAACACAAATGCCCTTGTCGCACAGCCTGTCGCTTACGCTGTCACAGCTGTTTGCCGACCAAGGCGAAACGATAGGCACCATATCTCACACGGTCAACGACTTTGTCAAAAAGCAAATGGAGCAAAAAAAGTGCGCCTGTGCCAACTTGGTAAGCTTCCTCCCCCAAGATCAACCCACCGACAGCAACTCCGGCAATGCACAGCTTGGCGTGTATGATTGCCAAAGGCAAGTGGTCTTTAAGGATTTTGTCTACGTCACCACGTTAAACAGGCAGCAAAGCAACGGCTACACCCTGCTTAAAAAGGGCAGCTTGGGGCAAATATTTATTGTGCAAAAGGATGACGCCAACGGCTACCAGCCCAAGCGCACCACGGTGGGCATAGCCAACAAGAAGGTGGATACCTCCTGCCACAGCGACGACAACGGCTATACCTACCAAATCCAAATGGACGTGCTCGTACGCAGCGTGCGCACAGGGCAAATCAGCAAAGGAGGCTTGCTTTTCCCCAAGTCACAGCCTCTGCTTGATCAACAAGTGCTAAACCAAGCCAAGCAGCAGGTGCAGCAGGACGTGCAGGCATTGCTGGATGTGCAGCAGCAGTGGGATGTTGACGTAATCGATTGCTACCAACACTTTTACGTCAAGTACAAGGACAAGTGGGACAGCACCCTGCCCGTCAAGGATATCAAATTTAAGCTTTCTCTCACTCTTGCTGAGGACTAATCCAACAACGCAAAAAAGAACGATTTTTAATCGTTCTTTTTTCAATTAGTTTGCCCTACCTCCTACCACGGCACACCGT
>JAFVXX010000110.1 GCA_017500905.1 Clostridia bacterium | reverse complement strand
CACGGATTTCATTTTTGCCCGATTGGGTCAGCATGCGTGAAATTACAAGGGTAGATTCATCGTCAAAGCCCAACTCCTGCAAAACCTTGCTGCAGTTAGAGTTTGGTTGCACGTCAAAAACAATTTCCACAAAGGCTTTTTCTTCGCCATGCTTAATCATAGATTTGTCGGCCCTTTCACCCAACACAAAGGTGAGCGAATCAACGATAATGGACTTACCGCTACCCGTTTCGCCCGACAAAACAGTCAGCCCCTTGGAAAAATCCAACGAAAGCTTGCTTATCAATGCTACGTTTTGTATGTACAAACTTGTAATCATGGTCAAAAGACTAATTTTTTCAATTTGTTTTCGACGCATTGCGCCGTCTTGGTGTCATTTGTTACAATCAGTAGTGAGTCGCCGCTTCCAACCACGCCCAGCACGCCTTCAAGAGACATTTGCTCAAGTATTGCGCTTACAGCCGTTGCGCTGCTGTGGATTGTCTTTACAACAATAAGATTGTTTGCCGTAACAATCGAAGCAATTGTGTCTCTAAGCAAATTTATGCCCCGAGAGGATATGGAACAATCTACGGCTGAGCGTGTAACGTATCTGTATTTGTCGTCAGCAGTGGGTGCTTTTACTAAATTTAGTTCCTTTATATCCCTCGAAATTGTTGCTTGGGTTACAGCAAAGCCCAAAAGCTTAAGCTCGGCAACCAACTCTTCCTGAGTTTCTATGTCTTTTTGAGCAATTATGCCCAAAATTTGTGTTTGTCGTGCATTACGTGACATAATCTTCTCCTAAGCCTATATGCATACTATGAATATTAATACATGCTTAAACAATTGCAAACAACTTCTTCAATTGTGTCTTGGTCGAGATTGCAATCAGTCAGTTGATCGGCAACACTGCCATGAGCAACAAAGGTGTCATCAACTGCGCAATTTACAACCTTGCAGCCTACATTGATTAGTCGTTGCGCAACAAGGCTGCCAAACCCACCTGAAAGCTGATTTTCCTCCAATGTAATCACTACGTCGTCGGAAGTAATTTTGGCAAGGTAGCGCTCGTCAAGCGGCTTTACGCTTGTTACGCTTACAACCTCAACAGGATACCTTTGCGACAAATTAATTGCTGTTTGTAGCATGTTTTTGCCTACTGCCAGCAGCTTTACACTACCGTGAGAAAGCACGTTCCAGCCGTCGTAGTCAAAGCCAATGACATCATTGTCCAAAAGCGATTTTGAATATCGAATAGCAAGTGGCGAGCCAAAATTTTGCGATTTTTCCAACATTTGCTTAAGTTGTAATGTCGTAGCAGGCGTCCATACGGTCAAATTTGGTATGTTTGACAAATACGACAAATCCTGCAAGCCCTGATGCGTCTTGCCATCTGCGCCACAAAAACCAGCCCTATCCAACAAAAACGTTACGGGCAGGTTGGATATTGCAACGTCATGCAAAATTTGGTCGTAAGCCCTTTGTAAAAACGTTGAGTAAATCAAAACGTACGGCTTTTTGCCTGCGGCAGCAAGTCCTCCTGCAAAGGTTACAGCGTGACTTTCGGCAATCCCCACGTCAAATATGCGCTGTGGGTAAAGGCTTGCCAAGCTTTTAAGCCCTACACTGTCCTGCATGGCTGCCGAAATTGCAACAACACGCTTGTCAGCCTGTAGCAGCTTACGCATTTCGTCTTCTACCACAACGGAAGCCGGCAGCTCGCCCGCCTTGTCACCACCGACGTAAACGCTGTGGTAAGCTTCGGCATCCTTTTCGGCAGGCTCGTACCCCTTGCCTTTTTTTGTATAAACATGCAAAAGACAAGGCTCGTTGACATTTTTTTTAATTTTTT
>JAFVXX010000109.1 GCA_017500905.1 Clostridia bacterium | reverse complement strand
TGTTAAGCATTTTACTTCAACCTTTCCTTTATTGTTTCTTTGTCAACGTCATTTTTAATACCGATAAACGCAAAACGGATTTTGTCGATTTCATCAGTTTTGTTTTTGAAATACGCAATTAGCGGTGCGATAGTCAGTGTGTCGGGGTTTTCCGTCAGCATTGCGTGCTTGCGTGCGCTTGCAAATTGCTCGGCCTTGGCAAGAGAGCCCTCCTCGTAGCCGGCAAGAAGCACGTTGGCAAATTGCTTATATGCTTCGCCAAGCAAATCACGCACCTTGTTGCTGTCGACAACGTCCCATAGAGTGAGCAGCGTTTGCTTTGCAACCTTGCCACCCTCTACAAACATTTCTTCGTAGACGGCCTTGTCAAAGCCTGCCTTTTTGCTGCGATACAGCGTCATTAGGTTGACTGTATCTACGTCGTACTTGTGGTAGGCAACAAGTGTAGCAAGCTTGCTTTTTTTGGCAGAGTTGGCCAGCTCCTGATAGTACGCCTTGTCAAGTGCAACGTCAATTACTCGTGGAGTGCGATTGCCAAGCGAAAATTGCTCGTCGATGTACTCCAATGCCTTTGCCATATATGGCGAAAAGCCCTTGTATTCGTCAGCGTTGATGGCCTTTTTCATTGTCTCTACGGGTATGCTTGCACATTCGAAGCAGTTTTCCTTGCCGTCGATACGCATGTACTTGCACTTCATAAGCACTTTTGCATTTAGATAATCGTACTTACTCAAAAAGTAGCGTGTTACATGCTTGTTGGTGGACAGCTCCTTGAAGGTGTCGACGGTGCTGCCAAGCTCGGCCTTGAGCAAAAGCTCGTAGTCGTTGGCGTTGTCGATGACCGTTCCGTTGCCGTAGCCACTTTCGAACAGCACCTTTAGTGCTTCTTCTGCTGTGGTGCTTTCTGCAATGCGAGTAAACTTTTCTGCACCGAAAAGCTTAGTGGACAGCACTGCTATTCTACCGTTTGCGTAATAGATATTTACGCTCATTATTTATCCTCTCCAAACAACAATTCCGCAACCGTAGCTTCGGTGTCAGCCTTTGCGTAGGATACAAGCGCCTCGAAGGTCAAATCCTTGTCGTAGCCGTTTCCTTCGATTACTACACCACCCGTTGCGTTGATACGCTTGTCGGACAAGGTCAAATCTTTGCCTACGCCATCCAAAAATCTTTGTGTGATGACGTCTGCATCCTTGTCGGCAATGCATACTGATTCGCCGTCCTCGGCAAATTTGTTAAGCAGGTCGGAAATTATTTTTTTGTACTCAGCGTCTGTGGACTTTACAAGGCGTTCGAGTGCCTTGTCGTAGCAAGATGCGATGAGATTTTGCTTGCACTCAAGTTTGTACTTGCGTGCATCCAATGCAGCGTTGGCAAGCTTGTTTTTGACAATATCTTGCGCTTGATTTTGCAAACGCTCGGTCAAGGCTTGCTTTTCTTGAGCAATTTTGCTGTCTGCTTGTGCGACAGTTTGCTCGGCACGAAGTTGCGCTGCGGCGGAAATTTCAGCACATTTGCTATCGGCGTCACTTAAAATACGCTCGATAATCTTACTTTTTCCGTTCATTTTTACTCCTAAAAGATTAACCCAACAAAATAATGGATACTACAAGACCAAGAAGTGCGTAGAATTCGATCATTGCAGGGAACAACATTGCTTTACCAGCAATTTCCGGCTTTTTACCAGCTGCCATGATGGTTGTTGCAGATGTTTTGCCTTGGAAGATTGCAGATGTCATACCAGCGATCATCATTGGTAGGCAGCATGCAAATACTTCCCAACCTTGAGCAAGTGTCATACCGTCAACTACGTTGCCAGCACCGATGATTGCGATTACGAAGCCGTACAAGCCTTGTGTTGCTGGTAGCAATACCAAAATCATGACTTTGCTGAACATAGAAGCGTCTTCGCTCATTACGCCTGCAGCTGCAGATGCGGATGCCTTAAGACCTACGGAAGAGCCGATACCACAAAGAATTGTTGTCAAAGCAAGGCCCAAAATTGCTACGAATTTACCAAGTTCTGGGATCATTGTTGTTGCTGTTGCGTTCATTTTTTTATTCCTCCAAAAAATAATGTAATAAATTTTTTATAATTAGGACTTAGTCCTTAATTAACGTGTATTTTGTGTCACTGCCGAAAGGTGTAAACAATTGTCCGTCGCCCTCGTAGAACTTGCCGAAGAACTCGACGTATTGCAATCTTCCGTTGTGAATGTAGATACTTAGCAAGCCAAGTACCAGGTTGAATAGGTGCATTACTAATAGCAATACAGCAGACATAACGTAACCAAATGCCGAACCGTTTTCACTAATCATTGCAGCAAGGTCGTTGATAACTACACCCATCAATGCTGACGTTAGCATCAAACCAAAGATACGAATGTAGCTCATTACGTCGCCAAAGTAGTTGATGATGCCGTAAATTCCACCAAGACCACCGATGATTTTGCCTAAGCCCTTTTTCTTGCGGCCACCAAATATCAATACGATACCTACTGCTCCAAGCACCATATACAAACCGATTTTGCCGATTAGTTGCACTGTTTCTAATTGCTTTCCTTGCAAGCCTGCAAGCCAATTTACCCATGTGTCATAGTTGGTAAAATTGATGGCAGGAGCAAATAGCGCAAGTCCTGCACCGGCAAAGAATACTACCCAAACAAAGCAATCTAGGAATGCCGCCCAAGGGTCGCCACGCTTAAATGCCTTTGCCGCATTGTTGCAGAAGCCACCGATCATATGCAAGACACCAAAGTACAAACTGATAACCATCATTACCATTGGTTGCTTGTCACCTGCTGGGATGATTGCCTGTTTAATACCAAACCATTGTGTAAACAATTTTGGCGCAAGTGAACCATCGTTTAATAATGTATAGCCATACAATTCGTATGAGAAGAAGCTACCAAACAATACGCCCACTACTACTGCAGAAATACCGCAGAAGCCAAACATCTTCATTAGGTTTGCCGTGCCGCTGTTTTGCTTGAAGTAAAACTTTGCAAACAAGCCTACTGCACACAAAAGCAAGCCGTAGCCGATATCTGCAGTCATTAGACCAAAGATTACAAAGTAGAACCAAGCCATTGTTGGGTTGGGGTCGACTTCGTGATAGGTTGGTGGGGTGTACGAGTTGGTGATCATTTCAAAGTTTTTGACAACGCCCTTGTTGCGAATTAGCGTTGGGGCAAACTCGTCCTCGCCAATGTCCTCGACGTACAAAACCCTGCAATCGGTGATTTTGTCAAGCACTTCTTCTACCACACTTTGACTTTCGGCAGGGAAAAATCCCTTTGCTACAAAGGTGCTACCTGTTTGTTGCATGTTGCCTTGGGATACAACCTTTTTGAGCTCGAATCCAAGGTAATCCAGCAAAACCTCAAACTGCGGTATGTACTGAGCGCAAGCCGTAATCGCCTTTGCGTTGTCTACCAATGCCTTTTTGGCTGCGTTGCGTTGGCTAGTAAGATCGTTTAGCATTGCGCTTGGCAAGATATCGCAAACTACGTTGCTTTTTGCATAGCCAAGTGGTAGTACTGCGTCAAACAGCTGCTTTTCGTCCTTGTGAGCAACGATGACGACCAACGTGTTGCCACCATAGGTGCCTACTTTAGAAACCTCGCTCATGGGGTAGTCGTTTGCAACTGCTTGCAATTTGTCCCATGCGGAAACGGGAACAGAACCAATTTGAACAGCTACGTTTTGCGTGTCACGGTACCAGGTTGTTGGGTGTGGCAAATTGCGATACAAGGACAGCTTGTCAATTTCGGTATTTAGCTTGGATAGCTTGGCTTCAAGCTCGGCCTTTTGGTTGCGTAGCTCGGATATGTATGCTACCTGCTCCATCAGCTGTACTTGGCCTTGCTCCATCTGCATAAATGCGTCAAAAGTAAGCTCGGTCTTGGGCGCTGCCATACTGTTTTTTGGCACGGTGACCTTTTTGTAGCCGTCTGTTCCTTTGAAGGATGCATTGTACTTCATTACGCCTTCCTTGATGTAAGCAACGGCATCCTCTACCAAAGCAATACGCTCTGCAAGCTTTTCCTGACTTTCGGAGTTTTCCTTGCTGGTGACCTTGTCAAGCTCGGCACTTTCGGCAAGTTGAACTACCTTACTTTTGGAAAAGGCATTGAGTATTGCTTCCTTGTCGCTGTTGAGAGCAACAAGGGTAAATTTTTTCATAGTTACAATAGCCATTTTACAATACTTTCTCCAAAATTGCAGATACTGCTTTGTCCACGTTTGCCACGTACTTTTGCATTTCCTCGTCAGTTTGAGCGTTTGCTTGCGCTAAAGCCTGTGCAGCTTGTGCGTTAGCATCTTCCTCTGCCTTGGAAAGTTGGGCAAATTGGTAAGCTTTGTTGTCTTCGGACGCTTGTTTGAGTTTGCTTTCGGCAAGTTTTTCCGCTTCCAAAATTACCTGATTGGCGTTTTCTTCGGCAGAAGCTACCATCGCCTTGGCTTTGTCTTCGGCATCCAAGATAGACGTTACTACTTCTTCAATCATGAGAACCTCCTTTTTTGTGATATTTCTATTTCAACAATTTTGTTTGGCCAGATTACTTGCTTTCTACTTCCACAATTTTGTTTACTCTACGAACGTGTCTGTCGTTTTCCTTTTCGAACGCTGTAGAAAGGAAAACGTCTACTGCCTTTAGCGCAACCTCGGTTGTTACGTACTTTTGACCAAAGGCAATCATGTTGGCGTCGTTGTGACGGCGTGTCATTTCGGCGCAGTTTTCGTTGTGGCAAAGTGCACATCTGATGCCCTTTACCTTGTTGGCAACCATGCTGACTCCCATGCCTGTGGTGCAAACTACTACACCAAAGTCAACCTCGCCGTTGGCTACTGCCTTGGCTGCTGCATAGGCAAAATCGGGATAGTCGCAGCTGTCGCTGCTGTTTGTGCCAAAATCCACTACCTCGTGGCCTTGGCCGATTAGGTGATTTACAATTTCGGTTTTGAGCTGGTAGCCACCGTGATCGCTTCCGATAGAAATCTTCATGTTGTACCTCACAAAATTTTTTGTCCGGCTGACTTGGTCAACCTGTTTAGTATGCTGTGTGCAAGCTCGGTTGTCGACGTGTAGCTTGCAATGATTAGGTCAAAGTTGGTTTCGCATTGGCGTAGGCTGGCAAACAAGCCTTGTGCTACGGCCTCGTCGGTTGAGCCCAGCAGCTTGACGCTGCGATTGCCAAAGCCTTGCGCTTGTTGGGCAAGGATGACCACCCTTTTGCCCTGTGCTGCTTGGGCGTCGTAAAAGGCGCAAATTTTTTGCACGTCGCCATCGACGTTTAGTACCATTTCGCAGTTGGGGGCGTAGTGCTTGTATTTGACGCCCGGCGAGTTGACCTTTGCCGTAGGGTTGGTGACAACCTTGACGGGCTTGCCAAGCACCTTGCTTATTTGCGAAGGTGTTACTACACCAGGACGTAATACTGTGGGAGTGGGCTGTGTCATATCCAAAACGGTGGACTCGATGCCTACTGCGCAGTCGTCACCGCACAAAATGGCTGCAATTTTGCCATCCATGTCGTCCCTGACCGTTTGCCAATTGGTGGGGCTGGGACGTGTGGAGGTGTTGGCGCTGGGCGCTGCAACCGGCACTTGACATGCCGACAAAAAGCTTAGCGCCTGCTTGCTGCCTGGCATACGCACGGCTACAGTGTTGAGCCCTGCTGTGACTACGTCGGGGACAACGTCACGCTTTGGCAGCACTACCGTCAGGCTTCCCGGCATAAAGGCCTCTACTACCCTTTGCACGTCGGCGTTGTCACAATGGGC
Organism: Clostridia bacterium; assembly: GCA_017500905.1. Taxonomy (GTDB): domain Bacteria; phylum Bacillota; class Clostridia; order Christensenellales; family CAG-314; genus RGIG5495. The sequence goes on along the minus strand of JAFVXX010000109.1, from coordinate 2,313 downwards.
AACCTGACTGATTTGGCTTGCGTTTGCTACGTGGACGATCAAGGGATTGTCGCTTGGGCGTCCCTTTGCAGCAAAAATGCCCTGCACGGCATCCCTATCCAATGCGTTGGCTCCCAAGCCGTAGACCGTTTCGGTGGGAAAGGCTACAAGCTGGCCCTGTTGGATAAGCTGCCCTGCAAGTTGCAGGTCGTCATCATTGAAGTGTAAAAGGTGTGTCTCCATACGCCATAAACTTCTTTAGTCACATTAAATAAAATTTAATGCCTGTTGATTAATAAACATTGTAACACATATTTTCATAAATGTAAATATATTTTTGCATAAAATTTGCTTATCTTGCATAGCTAAAAATCAAAAAAATTGCTGCTGTGTATTTTGAGAAAAAATTTGCAAAAAATATTTGTTAGGTACGCCAAAAATATTGACAAATTGATTGGATTTTGGTAAATTATAGTGTGTTTGTTTTTTGACACTTTACAACACGGGAGGTACCAATTTTATGGATTACCAAGGAACAATATCAAGGGGTATTCGTGCCCCAATCATCAAGCAAGGCGACGACCTTGTAAAAATTGTTGCAGATTGCGTTGTAAACGCATCCAAGCAAGCGTTTGAGCTACACGACAAGGACGTTGTGGCTGTTACGGAGGCTGTACTTGCCAGAGCGCAAGGCAACTACGCCACGGTGGACCAAATTGCAGCTGACATCAAAGCAAAGTTTGGCGACAACGTAATTGGTTTAGTTAACCCAATCTTTTCGCGCAACCGTTTTTCGATGATTTTGAAGGGAATTGCAAAGGGCGCAAAGAAGCTTGTAATTCAACTATCCTACCCTACCGACGAGGTGGGCAACGGATTTATTTCGAAGGAAGACCTGTACGACAAAAAAATCAATCCATATGCCGACGTGTTTACCGAAGAGCAATTTAGAGCAATCTTCCCCAACCTTAAGCACAAATTTACAGGCGTAGACTACATTGATTACTACAAGCAAATGGGTGGCAACTGCGAGATTATCCTTGCAAACGACCCTTGCGAAATGCTTAAGCACACAAAGTACGTAATCAACGCTGACATCCACACCCGTAGGCTTACAAAGCAACGCTTGCTGGACAACGGCGCAGAGCTGGTTGTATCTTTGGACGAAATTTTGACACAATCGGTAGACGGAAGCGGCTACAACAAGCAATTTGGTGTGCTTGGTAGCAATCTTGCAACCGACAACAGCGTAAAATTGTTCCCAAGAGATTGCCAAAGCTTTGTAGACAGTCTTCAAGCACTGCTGTTTGAAAAAACCGGCAAGCACATTGAGTGCATGGTTTACGGCGACGGCGCATTTAAGGACCCTGTTGGTGGTATTTGGGAATTGGCAGACCCCGTTTGCTCGCCTGCCTTTACAAGTGGACTTGCAGGCAAGCCAAACGAAATCAAGCTTAAGTACATTGCGGACAACGACATTGCAAACCTAAGTAGCGAGGAAGCCGTTGAAGCAATGAAACAAATTATTAAACAAAAAGACAGCGACTTGGTGGGTAGCATCAAGAGTCAAGGCACTACACCACGTCAGTTGACCGACTTGCTTGGTAGCCTTGCCGACCTTACCAGCGGTAGCGGAGATAAGGGTACACCTATCATCTTGATTCAAAATTACTTTAAATACTACGCTGACTAATGACAGCAAAAAAGGGCGAAACAGCAACGTTTCGCCCTTTTTAGTTTGCAAAAATTAGTTTTGAGATTTGTATTGCAACAATGCCATAGCAAGTTGGTCGGGACAAGAGGTTGGTCTACCGTTGCAAGAAATACCCTTTAGACGATCAATAGCCTCGTCCACAGACATACCTTCCACAAGGGCGCCAATGCCTTGCAGGTTGCCGTTGCATCCACCAACAAAGCTTACGTTGGTAAGCTTGCCGTCCACTACGTCAAAGTTGATTTGTCGGCTACAAGTGCCGTGCGTTTTGTAATTGTACATTGAAGATTTTCTCCTTGCTGACTTTGATACCATTATACACAAAAAGCGGCGTACAGTCAAGCATGTGAAGCAAATTGCTACACGCCCCCATACTTGACGTTGCTACACCCCTACCCATTGGCAGGTTTGAAAATGCACTTTTGTGCTGATTTTTTTGAAATGACACATAAACATCAAAAAATTGCGTAGCAGCCGTGCTACGCAATTTGACCTTTAGATTGCCTTTACCACCACTACCTTTTTGTTGATGGCAGATAGATACCTTTTGAAATCGGCCACGCTTACTACCACCGTCGCCGTGTTGTCACAGGGGTGAAACTTGACGTTTGTGCCCTCCC
>JAFVXX010000108.1 GCA_017500905.1 Clostridia bacterium | reverse complement strand
GCTATCACAGTTACATGCAAAGAAACTGGCGAACCATCTGCTATCACAGGCGTTGAATACGTTACAGGTGCTACACAATCTTCTGGTCGTCTAATCCTAGCTATCCAAAATGCTGTTAAATTCCACGGCGAAAAGACTGTTACCGGCGAATACAAATACGTTAACGCTTACGGTGATGGTTCCACATTCTACGGTGCTTCCGTAAGCCTAACAGTTGAAAACGGCGTTATCACAGCTGCAACACTTGCTGCTGACACAGAAACAATGTTCAACCTTTCTGCTAACTGGACAGTTGACTACACCATAACAGGTGAACCAACAGAAGGTAAAAAGGCTTGGATGGACAAGGGCGAAGATTTTGTTCAAAGCTTTGTTGGTAAGACAGTTGAAGAAGTTATGGCTATCACAGTTACATGCAAAGAAACTGGCGAACCATCTGCTATCACAGGCGTTGAATACGTTACAGGTGCTACACAATCCTCCGGTCGTGTAATCCTTGCAGTTCAAAACGCATTGAGCAAATAATTAATCGCTTAAGCACAATCAAAGGCATTTGAAATTCAAATGCCTTTTTTGTTGCCTAAAATGCATTTTGCCGTAATAGTGTTGTAAACATAGTTTACAAAAAGCAAAAGTGATGGTATAATAAATTTTATGAAACACAGCGCATTTGTCAAAAAAATTGTTGCCTTTGCAGCAATCACAGCAGTTTTGCTTGCACTTGCTTTGCCAAGTGGTGCTTTTGCATCCACTCCCAAGGCAAGCGTGCCCCTTAGCGACCTTGTAAAGGACGGCAAGTCGATTGGCTTTATGTTTAGAAACAGCAGCTACTTTGGCTGGTCGGGCATTGCATTGGAGGTGCAGGTGTATGCCAAGGACGTTGCACACACAAGCGACCGTGCCGTGCAGCTGGGCGAGCAAATCCACGATTTTGCAAGCAAGGTGTCCTTGGCAGTGGACCCTCAGGCCTACTACTACGACGACAAGGACTCGGCAGGCAACCCTGTTTTGCCTCAAGGTGTTGCGCCAAGCGATTTGTACAGGTTCAACTTTGCCGGCTGTGGTGAAACCATCCAAGTAAGCAAACAAACGTACGAAATGCTTGTTTTGGCAAAGCAAATGTACCAAAAGACGGACGGGGCGTACAATCCTGCCAGCTACCGATTGGTGGATTTGTGGGGATTTTCTTCCCGTACAAATCTTGGCTCGATGGTGCGTGACGGCAGCTTGCCCTACGACAGACAATGGGATGACAACTGGGCTTTGCCTTTGCCCGACCAAAAGTACATTGATGCCTTTAAGCAGCTTGCCAACTTTGATTTGGTTCAATTTGGCGACAACGGCGACGGTACCTACTACGTCACCAAAAATTGCCCCGACGTCACCGTGGAGGGCGTAAGCTACAACCAATGGATAGACCTTGGTGGTGTTGCCAAGGGCTACATCGTGGATGGGGTAAGACAAATTTTGGAAAGCAACGGCTTTGGCCATTACTACGTAAACTGTGGCGACAGCAGTATGGCGTTTACCACCTACGAGGACGGCAGTCCCTTGGAAATTGGTCTAAGCAGTCATTTGCTTACCATATGGGGCGCCGAGCCATATGCATCAATTAAGTTTGCCAACGTAAGTATTTCTACAAGTGGCTTGTATGTTCGCAACTACACCTACGACGGTACAACCTACAGCCACATCATTGATTGCAACACAGGTAGGCCGGTAAGCCAAGACGTGCAGGTAATTACCCTTGCAAGCAAGCTGGACGGCACAACCTTTGCAGGCGAGGCCGACTGCTGGACAACGGCATTGCTTGTACGTGGCAAGGACAATTTGATTGCTTTTTTGAACAATCCCACCTACACAAACACCTTTGAGGTGAGTGGATTGGCAATTGGCAAGGGCGCAAATCAAGTAATTACCAACCTTACCAAAGACAGATTTACTACCATATTTGACGGCTTTGTGCTTGCCACCGACGTCAAGGTGATTGATGGCAACAAGGTTGTCATTTACAACGAAAGGGCAAAAGACGTTGACTCCACAAAGACCATTGTGCTGATTGTGCTTGCATGCTGTGCGGCAGCGCTGGTGGTGCTTGTAGTTGTCAAGGTTGTAAAAAAGGGCAGATTGACGGCTGCTCAACGCATAACACAGGTGCGAGCAGACAAGCTTTTCAAAAAGCCCGACATTGCTGTTTATATGCTGGTTGCATTGCTTATTGCAGTGCTGTTTGGAACGTTTTTTGGTGCCGGCAATGGCGACGCACCACAGGTAATAAAGGTAAAGGCGTTTAGTGGTCACACCTTGTTTACCTACAACGTAGCAACCAATCAGTACTATTCAACACCCAACGAGCAGTACAAGGTTGTTGCAACTCAAAGTGGCAACGTTGTTACGGTAAGGGTGGAGTCCAACGATGGCGACGACTTCAACGTGATAGAAATTACCAACGACAACGGCAAAGTTGTTGCAAAGGTGGTGGACGCCAACTGTGGGCTTCACAAGGAGTGCGTCAACTACTTCCCTGCAATTACTACTAAAAAAGGAACAATAATTTGCAACCCACACGGGCTAAAGGTTGTAGCCGACGACGTGGGCAATGATTACATTTTGATTTGATATGAAACAAACAAAACTTACTGCAAAGCGAATAAGTACTCTTGCCGTGTTTACTGCAATGAGCCTAATTATGTTTTTGGTCGAAAGTCTTTTTCCACCATTGTTTTTGCCTGGTGCAAAAATGGGACTTTCCAACATATTTTCGTTGCTTGCGTTGGTGGTGCTTGGCCCTGTTGATGCCCTTGTGGTTGTGCTTGTGCGTACCACATTGGGCAGTATGTTTAGTGGCAACATGTCCACCCTTATGTACAGCATGTCGGCAGGCGTTGTCAGCATTTTGGTGGCAATAGTGCTTGTGTACACCCTGTACCCCAACATTTCGGTAATTGCCGTTTCGGTTGTGTCGGCAGTAGTGCACAACCTTGTGCAAAACGTTGTTTTTTGCGCTGTTTCGGCCACTCCCGAGATGTACTCGTACATGCCCTATCTTGCAGTGCTGGGCGTTGTTGCAGGCTTTGTGGTGGGCATTGCAGTTATGCTTATCGTAAAGGGAGTGCCTCTTAAAACCTTTGTTTCCATTACGGACGACGGTGGCAAAAAGGAGGGAGAACAATGAAAAAAATTGCAGTAATTACCGACCTTTCGGGGTTGGGCAACTGCTCGCTTACGGCATCCATCCCTGTCTTTGCAGCAGCAGGACATCAATGCGTGCCCGTGCTTTCGGGTGCGTTTTCAGCACAAACGGGCTTTGACGGGTTTAGATACGTTGCAAACGACCAAATGTACGACTTTTTGCAGCACGTGGTTGCCAACATTCAGCTTGATGCCATCTACACGGGCTTTTTGACCGGTTTGGCTCAATTAGAGACCGTAAAACAGGCTGTGGCAGACTTTTTGCCCAAGGACGCAAGCTTGTTTGTCGACCCAATTATGGGCGACAACGGCAAATTGTACCCCTTGTACAACGACCAGTACGTCCACCAAATGAGGGGCTTGGTGCGTGGCTCAACCTGCATCACACCCAACCTAACCGAGGCGTGTTTTTTGTGCGACGTGGATTACAACGCACTTGTGGCGCAATCGCAAGAGGTGGGCTACCTTGGAATAGTAGCCAAGGCGTTTGACGGTATACTTGACAAGCTGGGTGTCAAAAGCGCCGTCATCACGGGCGTAGAAATGCCCGAAATGATCGCCAACGTGGTGGTAGAGCGTACAGGCGTGCGTTTTGTAACCAACGATCGTTGTCCCATCAAGTATTCGGGCACGGGCGACGTGTTTGCATCCGTGCTGATATCCACCCTTTTGCGTGGAAGCACGCTGTATCAGGCAACCGGCCTTGCGTCATCCTTTGTGTACAACAGCATTTTGGACACCAAGTGGGACGACCGTCGCTTTGGCATCAACTTTACCAATCAATTACGCAAATTGTAATTACAAAGGCTTGAAGCATATTCAAGCCTTTTTTTGTTTAATTGCTACTGCGCTGTAACATTATTTAAGGCTGTTGGACATAAATTGTTGTATGCTTAAAATTGTTTTGTGTGTAACGCTGTCGATATTTGTTGTTTTTTGCTTTTGCTACGTTGCGCCCTTGCTGCACACCAAGCCCTTGCAGCAGCAGGAGTACCGTGGCGTAATTGATTTGTGGCACGTGGAAACCTTTGAGGGAGGCAGCCAAAACAGGCAAAAGTGGCTAAACAACGTGGTACGTACCTTTGAAAAGGCGCACAAGGGCGTTTACGTTTGTGTTGCAACCTACACGCATCAGCAGGCCGTAGAAAAGCTTGAGGCAGGACAAAGCTTTGACGTGATTTCCTTTTCGGTGGGCACGGGCAACGCCCTCCTGCCTCATCTTGCGCCCCTTGAAGTGGCAACGCAGGACGTTTTGGATGGCTTTGTCGATGCAGGCAGGGTGCGGGGCACTCAATACGCCTTGTGCTACAGCACGGGCTTTTACGCCTTGTTTGCACGGCAGAAGCATTTGGACAGCTTGGGCGTGACCAATTTGGCTGCCGATGCTCTAAATTGCAATTTGGATGTAAAAATTGGCAAAAACGTGGTAAAACTACAACCTGTAGGCTGTGGATTTGGCGCCTTCAACAATCCTACGAGGGCATTGCCGGAGCTACGCTGTGACAGGCTGCTTACGCAGTATCAGGCGTACGAGCAATTTGTGGGAGGCAAAGGCTTTGTGGTGCTGCTGGGCACTCAGCGAGATGCCTACAGGCTGACTAACCGAGTGCAACAGGGCAAGATGGAGGACTTGGCATTTTGCGTGCTACCCACCTACACCGATTTAGCGCAGTATCTGGGCATAAGCAGCAGCGCAGGCGAAAAAAGTGAGGCGTGCCGTCAACTGGTGGGTTACCTTACAAGCAAGGAGGTGCAGCACAGCCTTTGCAACGTGTATTTGCTTTCCCCAACCGATTTGGAGGTATATGGTGAGGGCTGGATGAGGCAGGCGCAGGATGCATTGCCCACCATGTCCACCCCCAACGTGTTTATAGACGTGGCGCTGCTGTCGGGTGAGTATCAAGGAGGTGCAGGATGATGTCAAATCTGCAGCAGCTGCAGGAAAGGCTTGCCAAAAGGGTTTGTATTTGCCTAAACAAAAGCTTTGCGCAGCTGACAACCATTGGCTGTGGTGGCGAAATTGCAATTGTTGCCTACCCCACGACAATCAGGCAGTTTAGGCTGTGTCTAAGGTGGGCAAAAAGGCTTTCGGTGCCGCATTTGGTGTTGGGCAGGGGAAGCAACCTGCTGGCATCGGACGACAAATTTTTGGGGCTTGTAATATGCACGACAAGGCTAAGCAAGGTGCGTCGATTTGCAACAACGGTGTGGTGTCAATGTGGCGCAAGCACTGCCAGGATTGCCAAGTATTGCGCTGCACGAGGCTTGACAGGTGCCGAGTTTTGGTACTGTCTGCCTGCAAGCGTAGGTGGTGCAGTAGTGATGAATGCAGGCTGCTTTGGTGCAGACACCTCCTCCATTGTGTCACGGGTGTACTACCTTGAGGGCACAAGGCTTTGTAGCATATCAGGCAGACAATGCAGGTTTGGCAAGCGTACAAGCCTGTTTAAGCAAAGCGACAAGGTTGTTGTAGCAGCAAAGCTTCGTCTTGGTAGGGGCAACAGCAAGGCGATTAGGGCAAGGTGCAAGGCAATGATGGCAAAAAAGCGTTTGACACAGCCATTGGGACAAAAAACCTTTGGCTCGGCATTTTTCAACGACAGCGGCACGGCCTCTCGACTAATCGATCAAGCAGGACTAAAAAACTTTCGTATAGGCGATGCAAAAGTGTCAAATCTTCACGCAGGATTTGTAATAAATATTGACAAAGCCACCTCTTTTGATATATACTTATTGTTACGACACGTACAATCACAGGTATATTTGCGCTTTGGCGAGATCTTGTCGCTGGAGGTGCAAACTACGGGATTTTTTGAGGAAACAAATGATCTGGGGCGATTACCACACTCACACTAAAAACAGCGACGGCCACGGCACGCTTATAGAAACCTTGCGCCAAGCTCAAAAGCTGGGCTTGCGTCAGGTTGGCATCACCGACCACGGATTTAGACACGTTGCAAGGGGCATGAAGCCTCGTGACGTAGACAAAATGCGCACTCAAATAGAACAATACAAGGCAGAGTTTGACGTGCAATGCTTGCTGGGGATTGAGGCAAACATCTACACAAGCGATGGACAAATTGACCTTTTGCCACAGCAAAGGGATTTGTTTGACTACGTAGTTGCCGGCTACCACAAGGCAGTTTGGAGCAAAAGCATTGCCGATGCCTTTAGGTTTGGCATCCCTGCCTTTTGCGCAGATTGGACAAGCTACACCGATGCACAGCGTCGCAAATACACAAAAACCATGGTGCAAGCCATCAAAACGGGCAAAATCAACGTTTTGGCACACCTAAACTACGGCATCCCCGCCTTTGTAAGCGAGGTTGGCAAGGCTGCAATGGACTACGACGTGTACGTCGAGCTTAACGGCAAGCGAGTCAGCATGACGGACGACGAGGTGATGACCTTGTACGATATGGGTGTCAAATTTATACTCAACAGCGACGGACACTACCCCAACAAAATTGGCAACGTGGATGTCCCCCTTGCAGTGGTGGACAGGCTGAAGCTGGACAAATCAAGGATAGTAAACTGGGAAAAGCTTCCCGATATGACAAAAAAGATATGACAAATCAACTGACATTTTCAAGACAAACCAAAAACGAAGTATACAAAAGCATCTACCACCTAAAAAATTGTTGTGTAGACGTGTTTTTGTATGCCTTGTTTAAGTGTTTGGGCAGCCTCACCTTTACAAACAGAGGGCTTGCCTTGAGCGTCAGCACCGAAAACAACGATTTGCTCAACCTTGCGTGCAAGCTGGTAAAGCAGCAATATGGCAAATCCTGCAAAATCCAAAGTGAAAACACCAATTCGTTTAGTGGAAACGTCATCTTTAATGCCAAGTTTGATTTGGATTTGGTGGAAAAGCTCAAGCTGGTGCACTACGATGAGCAGGGCCTGCTTCAGCTTGCAACCAAAACAAACGACTTTTTTGACGACAACGAGTGCTGCCGTAGGGTGTTTTTGAAGACGCTGTTTTTGTGCTGTGGCTCGCTGTCCGTGCCTGTGATGTCCGATGACTTTACCGAAAGCAAAAAGGGACAACGCTACCACATGGAAATGGTGTTTGTCGATCAGGACTTTGCCAAAAGCGTGCTGGATTTGCTAAATTGGCTGGGCTTTGACTTCAAAATGACCAAGCGCAAAAGCCACACAGTGCTGTATCTCAAAAAGCCGGAAAGCATCGCCGACTTTTTGGTGTATCTCAACGCAATGAAATCCAAGCTGGAAATCGAAAACGTCATGATAGAGCGCAATTTGCGCAACGTTGCAAATCGTCAAAGCAACTGCATCAACGCCAACATCGACAAGGCGATTGTTGCCAGCAACAAGCAAATAGAAGCAATCAATTTGTTGCAGCAAGCAGGCAAGCTGGCATTGCTTACAACACAGCTTCAGGACGTGGCACGCCTCCGTCTTGCCCACCCCGAAGCAACTCTTGAGGAGCTGGCTGTCATTACCGGCATAAGCAAAAGTGGCATACGCCATCGCTTAGATAGGCTGGTAGCGCTTAGCAAAGATATCAACCAAGGAGAAAACAAATGAGTCACAAACCCTTTGTCCATTTGCATTTACATACCGAATACAGTCTGCTGGACGGTGCCACTCGCATTGACGCCCTGCTGGACAAGTGTATCGAATACAACATGCCTGCCGTTGCCGTAACCGACCACGGCAATATGTACTGCGCCTGGAAGTTTTACCACTCGGCAATCAGCAAGGGGGTAAAGCCAATTTTGGGCTGCGAGGTGTACATGTGCGAGGATTTGCACAGCAAGGGCTACGACAACAAGGAGTATTTTCACCTGGTGTTGCTTGCCAAAAACAACGTTGGCTACAAAAATTTGTGCAAGCTAAACTCCATTGCGTTTGTCGACGGATTTTACTACAAGCCAAGGCTGGATTTTGAAACGCTTAAGTCTCACAGCGAGGGACTTATTTGCTTGTCTGCCTGCATTGCAGGGCAGCTTCCACGCTTGTTTTTGGCAGACCGTCCCGACGATGCCAAGGCGCTTGCGTTGCAGTACAAGCAGCTTTTTGGCGAGGACTACTACATCGAAATTCAGGATCACGCCATTGCCGACGAGCGTGCAGTAATGCCACAGCTGATTGCATTGGCAAGGGAGCTGGACATACCCCTTGTCGTCACCAACGACGTACACTACCTAAACGAGGAGGATGCCGAGCCGCAAGACATCATGCTTTGCGTGCAAACGGGCAGATATGCCGACGAGCCCAACCGTATGCGCTTTGAGGGCACCTCGTTTTACCTAAAGGACCACGACGAAATGGCAAGCCTGTTTAAGGATTGCCCCGACGCTGTAACCAACACGCTGGAAATTGCAAACAAATGCAACGTCGAGCTTAAAAAGGAAAAGCTGTTGCCCACCTACACCCCACCCGATGGGCTTACTCAGGTGGAGTTTTTCCGTAAATTAATCGAGGAAGGCCTTGTCAAGCGCTACAAGCACGAAACGGAGGAAATCAGACACCGTATCGAGCACGAGTTTAAGGTAATTTGCGACATGGGCTTTGTGGATTACTACCTAATTGTGTGGGACTTCATCAACTACGCAAAGACCAACGGCATACCCGTAGGCCCCGGCCGTGGCAGTGGTGCAGGCAGCATCATTGCGTATTTGATTGGTATTACCGACATCGAGCCGTTGCGCTACAATTTGCTGTTTGAGCGCTTTTTGAACCCTCAACGCAAAACCATGCCCGACTTTGACGTCGACTTTTGCATGGACCGTCGTGGTGAAGTAATTGATTACGTGCATCAAAAGTACGGCGAGGGCAAGGTTACGCAAATTATCACCTTTGGCACCATGGCAACCAAAAACGCCATTCGAGACGTAGCCCGTGTGTTGCGTCTGCCCATTGCCGAGTCCAACAGGCTTACCAAGCTTGTGCCCGATGGATTTAAGTACACGTTACGTCACCTTTTGGGTATGGCAAAGTACAAAAAGCCGGAGGATACCTACGTATCTAAGGAGCTTGTCGAGGCGTACAACGACCCTGCAACTCACAAGGTGCTGGATATTGCCATGAAGCTGGAGGGCTCACCTCGTCAACCGGGAATGCACGCAGCAGGCGTTGTAATTTGTAACGAAAAAATTGCCGACCACGTCCCCTTGCAAACCAACGGTGGTAGCGTGGAAAACGGTGGTATCATCACAACGCAATTTAATATGATCGAGGTAGAGCAAGCAGGTCTACTCAAGATGGACTTTTTGGGATTGCGCACCTTGACGGATATCAAAAAGGCCATTGACTACGTCTACGAGCAAACGGGCAAAAAGATAGATTTTTCGCAGGATAACTACGACGACATGGAGGTTTTCAAAACCATCTCGTCGGGTGACACAATGTGCATATTCCAGCTTGAAAGTGGTGGCATGCGTGACTTGATGCATCGTATGCAGCCCGACGGACTGGAGGATATCATCGCAGGCATCAGCTTGTATCGTCCCGGCCCAATGCAGTTTATTGACAACTACATTGAGGGCAAGCAAAACAAGGCAAGCATCACCTACCTGCACCCCCAAATGGAAGAAATTTTGGGTGTAACAAACGGCTGTATCGTCTATCAAGAGCAAGTAATGCAGCTTGTGCGTAAGCTGGGTGGATTTTCCGTTGCGCTGGCAGACAACGTGCGCTACGCAATGAGCAAAAAGAAGTTTGACATGATGACCAAGCTGGGTGAGCTGTTTATTCACGGTGGCGTCAGCGACAGTGGCGAGCAGGTGCCGGGCTGTATCGCAAACGGCATTTCGGAGGAAACAGCCAAGGAGGTTTGGGATCAGCTGTTTGCCTTTTCGCAATATGCCTTCAACAAAAGTCACGCAACCTGCTACGCATACGTTTGCTATCAAACGGCATATCTCAAGCGCTACCATCCTGTAGAGCTTATTTGTGCAATGCTTAACAACCGTATAAGCAATGCCGACGACATCAAAAAGTATACAGCATACGCAAAAAGCAAAAACGTGGCGATTTTGCCACCATGCATCAACAAATCTCAAGCCGACTTTACCGTAGACAACGGCTCGTTGCGCTTTGGACTTGGTGCAATCCGCAACGTAGGCGTTGGCATTGTACAAAGCATTGTTGACGAGCGCAAAAACGGTGAATTCAAGTCTATGCAGGATTTGTTTGAGCGTTGTCACAAATTTTTGAACAAGCGCTTGGTCGAAAACATGATCAAGGGTGGCGCATTTGACTGCTTTGGACGCACACGTGCCGACATGATGGCTTGGTATCAAGAGGAGCTTGACGCCGTGTTGGAATCCAACAAACGCCAAGCCGACGGCCAAATGTCGTTGTTTGACATGATGCCCGACCTCAAGCTGGAGGTTGCTCCAAAGCACGACAGCGTCAAGGAGTACAGCAAGGAAATTTTGTACGGCTTTGAAAAGGAGGTGCTGGGCTTTTACATGAGTGGCTCGCCGTTGGATGACTACGACGAGTACAATCAAAAGCTGCACTTCACCTTCAAAACGGAGGAAATTTTGCCTATCAAGGGCGTGGACGACTACGGCAACGAAACCGAAACCATGCCCGTAGTGGAAAAGCGCTTTGTAACGGCAGGCGGCATACTGCATGAGGTGCGTGTGGTCAAGGGCAAGGACAACAAAATGATGGCGTTTGGCGTGCTGGAGGACCCGTACGGCTCGGTAGAGGTGGGTATCTACGGCGACCACTACGACAAATACAAGACGTTGTTTGTCGAGGACGCCTTTGTGGTTGTAAAGGGCAATCTTGGCGAAAGCCGTGACGGCTACAAAATTGGCGTAAGGGAGGTTGTCAATCCCAAAAACGTCAGCGACAAGGATATTCAGCACGCAGAGATGGAGCAAAAGCCTGTGCTGTGGCTCAAAATGGATGCTCGCAACGACGACGTGTTTGACAAGGTGCAAGCAATTTTGGCAGGATATCAAGGCGACCTTGCAGTAAAGCTTAAGATGGCAGGTAAGGTGTACAACCTCAAAACCACCGTGCGTGAGTGCCCCGGCATAATGTACGAGCTCAATCAGCTTTTGGGCGATGGCAACGCAGTGTTTTTTACCAAAAACAAGTAAATGACGACTAATTTTTTTACAAAAGACTCTCCACATAGGTGGGGAGTCTTGTAATTTTGTGGCAAAATTTTGCAAAGTTTGTTAGCAACCTAACAATTTTGGCACAAATACTTGACAAATACACTCACGGGGTGTACAATTGTTAGCATCCTAACAAATGTTGTTGGAAAAGAGGAGCAAAACATGAACAGATCAATCGGATTTGCTTGCAGATGTGTAAGCAATCTTGTAAAAAGAAAAATGTGCGAAAGTGAGGCTGTCAGGGAAAGTCAACAGCTTACAGGCATGC
>JAFVXX010000107.1 GCA_017500905.1 Clostridia bacterium | reverse complement strand
TTGCTTGCATCAAAGTCGTCGGAGATGCCACAGCCAAAGGCTGTAATCATGGATTTGATTTCCTCGTTTTCCAGCACACGGGAAAGTCTTGCCTTTTCGACGTTTAGTATTTTGCCACGCAAAGGCAAAATTGCTTGGAAGCGTCTGTCACGGCCTTGCTTTGCCGTGCCACCTGCGCTGTCGCCCTCGACGATGTAGATTTCGCAGTTTTGTGGGTCTTTGTCGGTGCAGTCAGCCAGCTTGCCGGGCAAGGAGGTGCTTTCCAGCACGCTTTTACGAGTAAGCTCTCGAGCCTTGCGTGCAGCGTCTCTTGCACGTTGAGCAAGGATGGACTTGAGCACCAATTCCTTGGCTTCCTTGGGGTTTTCCTCCAAGAAGGTGGACAACTCCTCCACTACTACACGGTTGACGGCTGTGCGCATTTCGCTGTTGCCAAGCTTGGTTTTTGTTTGGCCCTCAAACTGAGGATTTTCCAGCTTGACCGAAATGATGGCTACTACGCCCTCACGCACGTCCTCGCCGCTTAGCTTTTCCGAATCCTTAAGCACGTTGTACTTGTGGCCGTAGTCGTTGATTGCCTTGGTCAAGGCTGTTTTGAAGCCCTCCAAATGCACGCCGCCCTCCTCGGTGTTGATGTTGTTGGCGTAGCTGTGGATTACCTCGTTGTAGCTGTCGTTGAATTGCATTGCAATTTCGATTTGGCCCTCCTTGACGACCTTGTCAATGTACAATGGCTTTTCAAATACAGTCTTTTTGGCACGGTTGCAGTGGTCGACAAACTCGGCCAAGCCACCGTCGTAGCGATAGGTTTCGCACTTTTCCTGCTCGGGACGATTGTCTGTCAAAACAATATTGATGCCCTTGTTGAGGTATGCTATCTCACGCAGGCGGTTTTTGAGTCTGTCAAACTCCCACTCCAAGGTTTCAAAAATGGTGTTGTCGGGCAAAAAGGTGACCTTGGTGCCGGTGTGGTCGGCAGTGCCAATGACGGCAAGACGGTCCTGTGGGATGCCTCGACGATACTTTTGGTAGTGATGCTTGCCATCTTGGTAGACCTCGACAACAAGCCACTCGGACAATGCGTTGACGCACGACAAGCCTACGCCGTGCAAGCCGCCGCTTATTTTGTAGCCGCCTGCACCAAACTTGCCACCTGCGTGCAGCTTGGTTAGGCACAGCTCGACGGCTGATACGCCCTCCTTTTTGTGGATACCGCAAGGAATACCACGACCATCATCCTCGACAGTCACGGAGCCGTCGGCGTTGATGGTGACGTACACGTTTTTGCAGTAGCCTGCAAGCGCTTCGTCTATTGAGTTGTCGACAATTTCCACCGCCAAGTGATGCAACCCCTTGACGTCGGTGGAACCAATGTACATACCAGGTCTTTTACGAACCGGCTCTAAGCCCTCGAGTACCTGTATTTGCTCTTCGCTGTAACCAACGTTTGTTTGTGACATTTGCTTACTCCTTTGTAATGGGAATTTCCCTTGTATATTTATATAAAATATTATATCATAAATATATACAAATGTTAACACTTTTACGCAATTTTTTGACAAGTTTTTTGTCGATTTGCGACACAATGCTTGTTTTAGGGCGTAAAATTGGCTTAAAACGGGCGTTGCCACTTTTGGTGAGTAAACACACAACAAAAAATGTCGTGGCTTACGCTTGAATTTTTGCCCAAAATACAGGCGGCATCACTTTACAAAATTGCTTGTAATTGCCGTCGGTTTGTGATATAATGATTTATATGAAAGTAAACAGTGTAACCGTCAAAAGCTACCGCAACCTTAGTAATCAAACGGTTGTGCTTAATAGTGGACTAAACGTCTTTTGGGGAGACAACGCTCAGGGCAAAACCAATCTGCTTGAAAGCGTGTATTTGTGCTGCATTGGCAAAAGCTCAAGGACGGAAAAGGACAAGGATTTGATTGCCTGGAAGCAATCGGTTGCACACGTAAAAACCAACTACAGCTGTCGCTTTGGCGAGGGCGAAATTGCCATTGGCATTGCGGGAAACAAAAAGCACGTATCGGTAAACAGCGTGCCCATCAGTAAGCTGGGTGATTTGCTGGGCTACCTAAACTGCATCTACTTTGCTCCCTCAGACATAAAGATTGTAAGCCAATCGCCTGCCGAAAGACGACGCTTTTTGGACGTGGATTTGTGCCAAATGGACAAAACGTACTTTCACAGCCTTGGCAGATTTAATAAGGCGCTTGCGCAACGCAACAATCTGCTGAAGCAAGGCCACGAGCCTGACAAGCTGAAGGATTTGATTTTTGCTTGGGACGAGCAACTTGTGCGAGAGGGCGCAAGGATTGTGGCAAAGCGCAAGGAGTTTTGCCAAAAGCTTAAGGTGTTTGCAACGCAAAGTCACTCCAAGCTTACAGACGGCAAGGAAAGCCTTGTGGTGGAATACTTGACGCAGATTGAGGGAAGCACCCTTACCGAGCTGGAGCAAAGCTACGCAAAATTGCTTGAGGAAAGCTTTGACAAGGATTGCCAGCTGCGCTACACCACCTCCGGCTGTCAAAGAGACGACATTTTGCTTAAAATTGGCAACGTGGACGTAAGAAGCTTTGGCAGTCAAGGTCAGCAACGCTCTACAGCACTGGCATTGAAGCTTGCCGAGCTGGAAATTTTTAATCAAATCAACGGCGAATACCCCGTGCTGCTGCTGGACGACGTGTTGAGCGAGCTGGATTACAACAGACAAAAGCAGCTGCTTTGCTTTGCAAAGCACACGCAGGTTTTGCTGACGACGGCGTGCCCCATCGAAACAGAATTGCCCGAGGGCGTGCAAGCAACGTTTTTTAGACTGCAAAACGGCTTGGTTACGTTGCAAAAGTAGCAACCTGCCAACGACAGCATATCGACGACAAGCATTGCAAATTAAGCTTGACATACCAAAGTTAAGGAGGAGTACATCATGGCTGAAATCAACGGAAAATGTCCTTTTTGTCAAAAACAACTTGTGCTTGACACAACTAATCAAGCTACGCTTTGCCCCCATTGCAACACTCCGTTTGTGACGCAAAGTGCAGTAGAAAAGGCTTGCGAAACCGACCTGCAAGCAATGTTGAATCATCAAAGAGAGTGGGATATAATCCAAAAAGAGATTGACACCTACAACAAGCTGATGTCGATTGGCGACTACGACTCGGCACACACGACTATGATACAGCTTTCGTCCAGATTCCCCACGAAGGGCGTGTCGTATCTTGTAAAGGCGCACTTTTACATTTGCACCACTCACTCAGTAAAAAATGATTTGTTTATCAGAACAAACTACCCATCACTTGCTACCAGTAGTGAATTGGACGAAATAGAACGCAAACTTGCCATTAAGCAAGAGGGAGTACATGTGCCTGGCACATGTGCTACGAAAGAATACTTTGAATCCGGACAGGGAGCACGAGGATGGCTGTTTGAAAAAATTGACTCCTGCTCTAAGCTATTTGAATACTGGGGCGACCTTAAGGTTGCTTACGAAGACTTTAATCGTGCACAATTGTTGATGACAGATCTGGAAAAGAATGCCCTTGCAGACAAAATTAGTCAATTGAAAGCTTACTTTGAAAGGGTAGACAAGCTTGCCGACGTTGCAATGCGCAATGACGTTGAAATGTTTAGAAAAGCAAAGGATCATCAAACAGCGCAAGCACAGCAACAACCAACAGCACCTGTGAAAAAGAAAAGGTCGGCTTGGAGAGCAATCATCCCATTGGCAGGGTTGGTTGCAGCTGCAATACTTGTGTACATAATCATTAAACAATTTACTTAATAACAAAAAAGGACTGAAATCCATTGTGGAAATCAGTCCTCTTTTTTTGTTGTAATGAGTTGATTTGAAAGGTTACTTTTTGCCCAAAACATTTTTGTAGCCTTTGCCATACTTGACACAGCGTGACACTCGTGACAGCGTTGCTGACGAGATGTCGGTTTTGTCAATAATTTGTCCGTAGGTTTCGCCTTGAAGCAACAATTCAGCTGCACTGATGCGCTGGGCCATGGCGTCAAGCTCCTTGTAGGTGCAAAGATCGCTGAAAAACTCCTCGCACTCCTGCTGTGTTTGAAGACTCAAAATTGCATCAAAAAGCTTTGTGTAGTCGTTGGTGTTGCTCATTGTATGTTACTCCTTGTTTGAAATGCCTCGCAAAAAGGCTTGCAGCTTGTCCGACTTGGGACAGCCAAACATTTGCTCGGGCTTACCACTTTCCTCCACTACGCCGTCGCACATAAACACCACCTCATCCGAAACGTTTTTGGCAAAATCCATTTCGTGAGTGACGATAATCATTGTACGTCCCTCGTCCTTTAGCGAGCGAATTACCCTAAGCACCTCGCCGGTAAGCTCGGGGTCGAGGGCAGAGGTTGGCTCGTCAAAGCACAAAATTTTGGGCTTTAGCGCTAATGCTCGTGCAATGGCGACACGTTGGCATTGACCTCCCGACAGCTCGCACGGGTAGCTGGCCTTTTTGTCAAGCAAGCCTGTGTTACTTAACAATTGTACAGCTTCTTGATTGATTTTGTCAAGCTGATTCGCCTTGTACTGCGCCATTTTTTGTCTGATAGCAACAAATCCCATGCCTTGCTTCTTAAGCTGCCTTTTGTACTGCTTAAGCTCATCCTCCAGCAGCAGCTTGGGGGCAAGCGTTACGTTGTCCAACACGTTGTACTGCGGAAACAAATTGAAGGATTGAAACACCAAGCCAAAGTTGAGGCGTTTGTTGCGCAAAACCGTCTCGTCATCCTTGGTGGAGCCTGCATCCAACAGCAGCTCGCCATCCAGTGACATTGTGCCCTTGTTGACCGTATCCAAAAAGTTGATGCATCTAAGCAAGGTTGTCTTGCCCGAGCCTGATGGGCCGATGATGGTAAGCACCTTGCCCTGCTCGAGACTTAAATTTATGCCCTTTAGCACGTCTGTTTCGCCAAAGCTTTTGTAAAAGTTGTCTATTTGTAGGTAAGCCATAGTTTACGTCCTGAAATACTGCAATTTTTTTTCGATTTTGCCAAAAATGACGGTGAGCACGCCTGTGAATACAAGGTAAAACAAGCCAGCGTAAAATACCACCCAAATGTAGCCGTCCAAAAGCGATTCCGACGCCCTGTACATCAAATCGATTACGCCAATAGTGTTGGCAAGTGCCGTGTCCTTGACCAGCGTGATTGTTTCGTTGGACAACGGCGGAATGATGCGCTTGACCACCTGCAACAAAATGACACGGAAAAAGATTTGTCGCTTTGTCATGCCCAGCACCTGTCCTGCCTCCATTTGCCCCTGCGAAATGGATTGTATGCCTGCACGGAAAATTTCGGAAAAGTAGGCTGCGTAGTTGATGGAAAAGGCAACCAGCGCTGCCAAAAAGCGAGTTGTTACCGTGGTGTCAAACCACACCCAGCCGGTGTTCATGGTGGGCCACACAAATTGGCCGTTGGTGACAAGCCCCGGCACGTAGAATATTACAAAAATTTGCAACATCAACGGAGTGCCACGTAGCACCCACACGATTACCTTAAACAGCACACGCAAGGGGCCAAACTTGCTCATTGTGCAAAAGGATATTAGTAGCCCCAGTGGCAAGGAAAACACCAACGTCAAGGCAAACAACAGCAGGGTTGTTACAAAGCCATCGGCCAACCCTGCAGTAATTGATACAAAGTTCATAAAAATTTACCCAAATTACAGCGCTGCAAGCTTTGCATCGTTTAGAACAATGCCACCGTAAGCTTGCGCCAATGCTTGCATAGAGCCATCAGTGTACATCTTTTTGAAAAGTGCGTTGATTTGTGCTGCCAAATCCGAGCCTGTGCGTACGCCTACGGCAAACTCCTCTTGACCAAAGGAAACGGTTGTAACGTCCACGATGGAAAGACCTTCGTATGCGCCGTTGCCTACTACGCTTTTTGCCATGGTGTAGTCGATTAGCGCAACGTCAGAGGTGCCGGATACAACCTCGGTCAAGGCAGACACTTGGTCGTCTACACGGTTGATGGTGGTTGCCTTTAGGGTTTCGGTTGCTTGCGTGTCGCCTGCAGATTTAAGCTCGACTGCTACCTTGGCGCTTTTGATTGCGTCTACCGTGCTGTAGGCTGCAAGGTTTTGTGTGCGCACTACTGCCACTTGTCTGTTTTCGGCATAGCTGCACGAAAAATCCATGTTTTGATCCAGTTCGTCGGAAATTGTCATGCCGTTCCAGATGCAATCGATGTTTTTGGATTTAAGCTCGGCAACCTTGTTTGCCCACTTGATTACTACAAATTGTACTGTTACGCCCAGCTCTTCGCCAAGCTTGTTTGCCATGTCGGCGTCAAAGCCTGTCCATTCGCCCGTTTCTTCGTCTAACCAGTCCATTGGCTTGTACAAGGTGATGCCTACTACCAAGGTGCCCTTTTCCTTGATGTACGCAACGTCATCAGTGTTGTCGCCACATGCTGTAAGCGAAAAGCAAAGTGTAAGTGCCAAAATGATTGTAAGAGAAAGTGCAAGTAGTTTTTTCATGATACGTCTCCTGTTTTTAGTTGTTTTTTGCTTTTGCACTCTGAAGTGCTAAAGTGATTATGGACACATTATACTTCATTACGCTAAAGTTGTAAAGCGTTTTTAACAAGTTTTTTTAATTTTTTTGAATTTTTTCAGGCAAATTTTGCGCAAAAAAAGCAAGCACATTGATTGGTGCTTGCCGTAAAGGTTTTTTATGGTTGTAAACAAGGAGTTGTTGGGGATCAAGATATTCTATGCTATCTTGGGCGATAAAGCGACACAAAGACGGCGAGTAGTAACGGTATTGCAAGAAGTATAAGCCGAATTCGACAGGGCTATTACGAG
>JAFVXX010000106.1 GCA_017500905.1 Clostridia bacterium | reverse complement strand
TTACCACATTGGTGGTGCAGTAACCTTTATTCCATACGGCACAATTGTAGACTTTTTCCAACAAACCTGCTACGACAATCCCGATATGACTCCTGCCGAGCGCAACGCCTTTTTCAACAAGGTCGAAAAGGAGTTTATGCCATACATGACAACACAAGGCATTCCTGCATTGCAGGACGGACGTCGTTGGCAGCGTCAGGCGCACATTTTTGAAATGCCTTTTTACTATATCGACTACTGCCTTGCGCAATTTACTGCCTTGCAATTTTTGGCTATGTCTCAACAAGATTACAAAGCAACCTTTGACAACTACGTCAAGTTTTTAAGCTTTGGCGGCACAAAGCCATTTACCGAACTACTAAAGGAGTGTGGACTACAAAGCCCATTCGAAGAGGAGTCCTTTGTGCAAGTAGTTGCAACTGTAGAGCAAATCCTTGGATTGTAATGGTGGTAATATGTAATGAAAAACAAATTTATAGCAATGCTGTTTACATTGGTGATGGCAGTGGTTGCCGTTGCTTCAATTGCCGGCTGTGCAGGCGACACTCCTTTTGCCGTAATAGATGGCGAGGTGGTTGGCTTTGCAACCTATCGTGAGCCTTTTGTCGAAAAAATACACATTCCTGCAACCATCAACGGTGAAAAAATTGTTGGTGTTGCTGCCAATGCCTTTGATGATTGCAACAACGTGCAGGAAATAGTAATCGATGAGGGGGTAACTTACGTTGCAGACCAAGCCTTTCGTGGCTGCAGTAATGCAAGCAAACTTTCCTTGCCAAACAGCCTACAGACAATTGGCAAATCGGCGTTTGCTGATTGTACCTCATTGCAAACGGTAACGCTGGGTAGTGGATTAGAAACAATCGGTGATTTTGCTTTTGACGGATGCAAGTTTTTGCGTGAGGTGGTCATCAGCAGCGCAACAGCCATTGGCGAAGGGGCATTTTACGATTGCGCACAGCTTACCTCTGTCAATTTGCCTTCCAATCTTGTAACTGTTGGAAAAAGTGCTTTTTACAATTGCTCCAATTTGACACAATTGGTTTTTCCATACACAACAACTGCCGTCGGTGAAATGGCTTTTTGTGGTTGTACAAGCCTTACAAATGTAACCTTTGGCGCATCGTTTGCCACGTTGGGCTCGTATGCGTTTAGCAATTGCACCAACTTGCAAAGCGTAAGCTGGTTTCAACCAACCCTGTATTTGTACCAGTCAGGGGTTATGTGCAAAGCCTATCAAAATGTCAACGCCTACTCACTTGCTCAGATGCTAAAGGATGAGGGGAAAGCATACGTTTGGAAAAGCTCAAATTAAAATTAGCAAAAAAGGAAGCGAAACAAAGTAGTTTCGCTTCCTTTTTTTGTTTGTATAGGCTATTCAATTGTTTCAAGCAAAAAGCTTACAGGCCTAAATCCATCGTTGCAGGATATCATTGCCGACATGGGATTTTTCATCCACCCATCGTAAAAGTTGCCTTTGCCGTTGGCAAGGCTTTGTACAAAAAACTGCATGCTTTCCCAAGCGCTGTCGCACATATTTGTAGGCTTTTGTCCGTTTTGTGACACAAACGTTTGTCCAAGTACAAGGTCGCAGGTGTGCTCAATTGGATTTTCGAATTGGGCAATAAGGTCGTCGTATCTTGCTATACGCATAACTGTAATTTTTACGTCTTTCATTGTCAGCTTCTCCAGGTAGAGTGGTC
Source organism: Clostridia bacterium (assembly GCA_017500905.1). Taxonomy (GTDB): domain Bacteria; phylum Bacillota; class Clostridia; order Christensenellales; family CAG-314; genus RGIG5495. The sequence goes on along the minus strand of JAFVXX010000106.1, from coordinate 1,775 downwards.
GTATTTGACGTTAAGCTCTTTCATCAATTTGACAAATTTGCTATCACTAAGATTTTTGCCTACCTCCTTAATCAATGCCTTTTTTAATGATAGCAGTGGATGTCTTTTTCGCATAGCCTTGCGTAAAAGCTTTGCGTTGTCGCTATTTAGGTAGTATATGGAGGAAAAATCCCCTCCAAGTGGGATGTCGTAGTCCTCGTACTCCACAATGATGGTGCCGTCCTTGTTTTCAGTAAGTAAAAGTCCACTTGTTTGTAGCATATTTCAACCTCCCTTTACATATTTAGTCTAAGATATTTTTAATTATATGTCAACTGTTGCAAACTTCAAAAAATATGTAAAATTTTTGTAATTAGTATTGACAAATGTTTTTGCTTTGATATAATAATTCTATGGTTTACAAACAACCAAAGGAGGTTTTTTATGAAAAAATTTGCTAAGTTTACAGCGCTTGCGCTTGTTTTGGTACTAGCAGTAGCAATGCTAACAGCTTGTGTTCCATCCGACGTCGAATCCGCAAAAGCTAAGTTAGAAGGAGCTGGTTACGTAGTAGTTTCCTATTCGGAAGAAGCCGACGGTCTTCAAGGCGGATTCCTTGCAACTAAGGGTTTGATTGGTGGCGAAACCGTATACGCTTTGTACTTTGACTCTGCAGCAAGTGCCAAGGAATGGTTCAATGCAAACACATCCAGAGACGACACTACAACAAAGTGCGCTGGCAAGTGGGTTTACTGGGGAACCGAAGGTGGAATGAAAGATTTCGCTAAATAATTGATTTAAAAGCAAAAATGTCCGACGCAATGTCGGACATTTTTTTGTTACATTGTTTTTTTGTACGTTTCAATGTTTTGGTCGGTGTTGTAGGTTGGGTCGCCAGGGTTGATGCCGTTCATCACTTGCATTACGTGGTACGCCTCTTTGTGCAGCTTGTCGATTGCATCGGGCGTAGGCAAAGCTTTGTCAGCATACAAAGGCTCGCCGATATGCACGTCTATAAGTGGGTTTTTGCCAAACCATTTGTAGATGCCTTTGCGTGGTCTAAAGGACAACGAAATTGGAATAATTGGCTTGTCGTATCTAACGGCGTACTTAAAAATAGCCTTCTTAAATGGGCGAATATCAGGGTAGTAAAACCACATCGAGCCCTCGGGGAAGAAGTGTAGCCATTTGCCACTTTCCAGCACTTGCCCAATTGCTTTTTGAAACTTTGCCATTGCACGACGGTTGTCGGTTGGGATGGGTATGCCACCTACCCAACGGATAAGTGGGCCGTTTGGTCCTTCAAAGTTGGTTTTCCAGCCTGGATGGTATTGCAGGTGTGGTCTAATGCATTTTAAGACGCACAAGTAGTCCCACATAAACACGTGGTTTGCAATGGTGATAGCGCCGTTTTTAAAATCTTTTTTGTGCTTGCGAAAGTTTTTCTTGCCGTAAATTTTTACGCCGTGTCTAATGGTAACCACAGGAAAAACAAACGTATTTAGGCAAAGCCACAAAAGTCCACGCTTGATTTTGTGCCAAAATCCCTTTGGCAGATACTCAAAGTTCTCGTCAAAGTGGGTATCACGCAGGTGTTTTACAGTTATCATATGCTCGTCGCTACGCTCAGGATATGTAAAGTCGCAATTATGTCGGTAGTACATAAAAGTCCTCCTTGTGTCTCAGTTGATTATAGCACAAACAAGCAAACAATTCAATCCATATTAAGTAAATTGTAAAATTTAGTCAATATTTAACAAATTATTAAAAATAATTTTAATAAGGGTATTGATTTT
>JAFVXX010000105.1 GCA_017500905.1 Clostridia bacterium | reverse complement strand
TATTATATAGCAAAATATACAAAGCGTAGGTGAACTATGAAAAACAAAATTTGTTGTGTAAAACTGCCCAAGTGCCTAAGCGTCGTTGTCAAGCTGTTGTTTGGCAGGATGCTAATCAAGTAAAACAACTTCAACAAAAAAAAGACGCTTTATCGTGTTGATAAAGCGTCTTTTTTACTTAAAATTACTCTGCCTTTACAAGCTTAAGCTTGATCCAAAGCCTTTCTACAGGCTTAAACAGCAGTGGATATACTCCCATTGTCACAAAGCAGGTTACTGCATATCTAAACGTACGGTAAACGTGCTCCCATGTTTCCATACCCGCTTTCACTTCATCTCCGCTGTACAGCAGTCCCTTTACAGGAAGCTTCAACAGCTTGCTAACTGCAAGATATACAATTCCGCCGCCAATTACACGCAAAGCAATGCGCCACCATGTTTTTGTGTTTTCAAATTTTGTAACCTTTTCTTCAAACAAAACTGCACAAACAAATCCAACAAGCAATCCGTACGAGGTGTAGTAGTCGCTGGTAGTGCAGTAGAAAAATCCTGCTGCGCCAACAACAATTACTACAGCGTAGACAACGTATTTGTTGAAGTTGGACAATGCAAACACCATTGCAAAGGAAACGATTACGCCCAAAGCCAAGCCAACAACAACGTCGCTTATCCAATGTGCGCCAAGGTAGTTGCGGCTAAGTGCAACAAGTAGTGGGATGACAATTGCAATTGCCGTCAACCACTTAAGTCTTTGCTTACGGTAGGTCAAGGCGAGCGAGCCCATCAGCGTTGACGAGCTTGACGAGTGTCCCGAAGGGAAGGAAAATCCGTCAACGTCCTTCAAATTTTTGATTTCGGACGGAAAGGTGTCAAACGGACGAACTCTGCAAAAAATGTTTTTGATCAAAGGGTTTACAACGGCAGCAGTCATTACGCTTGCGCCAATCATTTCCCCCTTGTTTTTGTCCAGTCCCCAGTAGATTACACCCATTACGGCAATTATTACAATTTCCTCGCCAAACAGGGTAAAAAAGTTCATTAGGTAGTAGATCAAGCTGCCCTCACCACCAAGTGATTGCAGCCACAAAATAAATTGTTTTTCAAACTCCCAAAACCATACCGTGCCTTGGGAAGCAAACAAATTTAGCATATGTATTTCCTCCTACAAAAGAAAAAAAGGTTGCAAAAATTGCAACCCAATAAAATCACTAATTACGCTTCTTTGTTAGCTGTTCTGATGCAACGAGTGCAAACGTATTCAGTGGATTCCTTTCCGTTGATTTCAACTTTTACTTTTTTGAGGTTAGCATTGTATGTGCGAGGAGTCTTTCTGTTAGAGTGACTTACTTTGTTACCGCTCATCTTAGCCTTACCGCAAATTGCGCATACCTTTGACATGTTGTACACCTCCAAGTGTGTGAATACTTTTTTTGCTAAAATATAATACCACTAATTCAAAAATAAAGCAAGTAAATTAACTTAAAAAAACAAAAATATCAAAAAAATAGTACAATATTGCCAAAAAAATCAAAAATTGCTTAAAATTTATTGTTTAATTAGTAATTATATGATAAAATATTATAGTATTAAACTAAAGGGAGTGATTTCTATGGCGCTTAAAACAAGAAATTCATACGGAACAATCACCGTTTCCGAAGACGTAATTGCAATGCTGGCAGGCAGCCTGGCATTGGATTCGTACGGCGTTGTCGATATGGTCCCAAGTAAATTTTCCGATTCCTTTTCCGACCTTTTCCGTCGCAACGGCAAGGCAAGAGGCGTGCGCATCGTAACAAAGGATGACCGCATCTTTGTCGACTTGTTTGTTGTATTTAAGTACGGCCTGCCAATCAACGCAGTAGCAGCGTCCTTGAAGGAATCCGTCAAATACGGATTGGAGCATTTCACCGGCATGATTGTGGATAAGATTGACATCCACGTTGTCGGCGTCAAAATCTAATCACAGCACACAAAAATTAAGGAGCAAACTATGTCTTCAGCACGAGCGAGCACTACATATATTACTGTTGCCGGCATGAAAAACATGCTTATGACAGGCAAAAAACTACTTGATGTCAACAAAGCACAGGTTGATGCACTAAACGTATTTCCTGTACCGGATGGCGACACAGGCACAAACATGTCGCTTACAATGACTTCTGCATGTAAGCAAATCGAAAACGTAACCAACACACAAATGAGCACATTGGCAAACGAGCTTTCCAAGGGCGCATTGCGTGGCGCAAGAGGCAACTCAGGCGTAATTTTGTCACAAATCCTCAAGGGCTTTTCCAGCGTAATTGCAAACTGTGAGGAAATTGACACCAAAACATTTGCAAAAGGCCTCAAAAAGGGCGCCGAGCTTGCATACAGCGCAGTAAGCAAGCCAAAGGAAGGCACCATTTTGACTGTTATCCGTTGTATGGCAGAGGAGGCTGTTGAGGTCGCAAAGCGCACCTCCAACGTGCAAAGCTTTTTAGAAAAAGTGCTCGAAAAGGGCGAAATTGTTTTGCAACAAACACCCGATATGCTTGAGGTTTTGAAGCGTGCCGGCGTAGTAGACAGTGGTGGCTTTGGCCTGTTGACCTTGTTCAAGGGCTTTTTGATGGGCTACCTTGGCCAAGAGGTCGAGGGCGCAACCGAGGCTGCAGCCGAAAGCAAGCCGCAAGCCAACGTGGAAGACAGCATGGATTCCATCATTGACTTTGAGTCTCTTGATGACATTGACTTTGGCTACTGTACCGAGTTTGTTATCATCAACATGCACAAAAAGACAACCTTGACGGATATCGACAAGCTTAGAAACTACCTAAACGAAATTGGCAACTCTACAATCGTAATTGGCGATTTGTCCATGGTTAAGGTGCACGTTCACACCAACAATCCCGGCAAAGCACTTGCAAAGGCGTTGACTCTTGGCGAGATTGACAAAATCAAGATTGAAAACATGATGGAGCAAAACCGTCAATTACGTGCAAAGTACGAGGCAGAGCGCAAAAACATTGGCGTCTTGTCCATTTGCAACGGCGATGGATTGTCGGCAATCTTCAAGGATTTGCTTGTCGACCAAGTAATCGAGGGTGGACAAACCATGAATCCATCTGCAGACGACATTGCAACGGCTGTACGCAAAATCAATGCAGAAAACGTCATCATTTTGCCAAACAACTCCAACATAATTTTGTCGGCAGAGCAATCTCGTACGCTAATCAAAAACCGCAACATCTTTGTTTTGCCCACTAAGGAAGTCACCCAAGGCATCACGGCAATGCTTTCCTACAACCCGGATGCACCTTTGGCAGACAACCTAAAGGAAATGACTGCTGCCATCAAGACGGTTGAGTCGGGCGAAGTAACCTACGCTGTCCGTGACACACAAATTGGCAACCTCAAAATCAAAAAAGGCAACATCATTGGTATTTACGCAGGCGAAATTGTATGCTGTGGCAAGTCTGTAGAGGCTGTTACAACTCAACTTATTGAAAAGATGCTTGCAAAGGGTGGCGAAGTAGTGTCCTTGTACTACGGTAAGGACGTATCCCAAGTCAAGGCCGAGGAGTTTGGCGAATCCTTGGAGGAAAAGTTCCCCGATGCCGAGGTGTTTGTACGCTACGGTGGCCAACCACTTTACTACTTCCTTGTAAGTGTAGAGTAAATTTAATACGCAATACTAAAGCACGGCTTTGTCGCCGTGCTTTTTTTACTTGATAAACAAATCACCATTTATAGCATTTTTACGTTCTTTTGCATATTTAGTACAAGGCAAGTGTTTTTTATTGACACATGCTATATATAGTGCTATAATGCCCAAAAATGGCGAGGAGGTAACTATGAGCAAGGTAGCATTTGGACTTATTACCCTGTTACTAAACGGCTATGGTGTTCCATGTTTTGTCAACGGAAAGGTGGAAAAGGGTATTTTTACAATCCTTTCATCTGTATTTACTTTGGGTGTTGTTGGGGTAATCAACCTTGTTAAGGGCATCATCTCTGCAATCAAAATTCTCAATATGACAGACGAAGAGTATGCAGCTGCAGACAGAGAAACGCTTTACGAGTCAATTGTATTTTTCTACAAGGGTTAATCGGCAAAATCAATAAAAGGGGACAAGAGCATTGCTTGTCCCCTTTATATTTGTTGTAATCAAGTAGTGCAGCAGCTGTGATGGCAATTCCTCAAGTGCAGAATCATGAAACGAAAGTTGCTATCATCCAAATTTGCATTGTTTGTTTTTTACTCGCTTTGCTCGCATGATAGTCAAATTTTTTCAAAATTGACGTAAAAATGAACGACATTAATGGCGTCACTCATAGGGATATAAATTTAATAAATTATAAAACTCGACTTATCAAAAGTCGAGTTTTCTTTTGCCACGCATAACAAGTTGCATAAAATATTAATTTGTAGTACAATAAACTCACGGATAAATAAGAATTTGACAAAACAAAATACAAGGAGAAATGACGATATGAAAAAAATCGGATTTATATTGGTGCTGATTCTCACACTCACTTTGCTTTGTAGTTGTGGTGGATATGTCAAGAATTATTCTGCAACTATTTTGATCACTTCCTGTCAAGGCGATGAAGCAAGTATGGAATTTGATACCTTTAAGGGAACGTATAATTTCAAATTAAGAAGAGACGATGATGCCGACCATA
>JAFVXX010000104.1 GCA_017500905.1 Clostridia bacterium | reverse complement strand
CTTGCTTTGGCCAATTACTCGTTGGGCAAGCTGCGCCTCAAGGTTGAGCAATTTGTCCTTTTCGCTTTGCGAAATTTGGCTTACGGGTACACCCGTCCATTGCGCAACAACCGAGGCAACGTCCTCTGCCGTAACAACCGTTTTGCCATTAAGCTTGCTTAGGTTGTAGGCGTCGTTTTGCTGTTGATATTGATTGTACAAGTCGGTGTAGGCTTGGTCTATTTGGTCAATTTGCGCCTGCGTTGGATTGCCTGCAAGCAACGCTTGCTTTTGTGCTTTAAGCTGATTTAGCTTGCCAATCAAGGTGGTAAGGGATTCCGGACGGGCAAGCGCACTAATTTTTACCTTACTGCACGCCTCGTCAATCAGGTCAAATGCCTTGTCGGGCAAAAAGCGATCGTTTACGTAGCGTACCGAAAGCTTGACTGCGCTTGTGATGGCGTCATCAGCAATTTGTACGCCGTGATGCTCCTCGTACTTGGCTTTTACACCACGCAAAATTGCAATGGCGTCATCCTGACTGGGCTCGGCAATAAGCACCTGTTGAAAGCGTCTTTCAAGTGCAGGGTCCTTTTCGATATACCTGCGATATTCGTCAAGAGTGGTTGCACCAATTGTTTGCAGCCCACCACGAGCCAGCACAGGCTTCATGATTTCGGCTGCATCCATACTGCTTTCGGCATTGCCACCTGCGCCTACAAGGTTGTGGATTTCGTCAATAAACAGTATTACGTCGCCATCTTGAGCAACCTTTTCCAGCGTGGTTTTTAGCCTTTCTTCAAAGTCGCCACGGTAGCGTGTGCCTGCCACCATGCCGGCAATATCCAGCTCGACAAGCTTTTTGCCTTGTAGGCTTGTGGGCACTTTGCCGTTTACTATGGCTTGAGCAAGGCCCTCTACTACTGCAGATTTGCCTACGCCCGGCTCGCCAACCAAGACAGGATTGTTTTTGTTGCGACGTGACAAAATTTGTACAATGCGAGCAATTTCGTCGTCCCTACCAATTACCGGATCAAACTTTCCTTCCCTTGCCTTTTGCGTGATATCCGTGCCGTAAGGGATGGCAGGAGTAGCCTCTTGACAAGCAGCGTGCTGTTGATGGGTGGACGTTGTTGCCTTTGTCGGCGCTGCAACAGCCTGTGACGCTTCTAAGCCCGAGCCTGACAACGCCTTGAAAAACGCATCCTTGTTGGGATGTGCAGACAAAATTGCCGATGCAAGCTGATTTAGCTTTACTTGTCCCAGCCTGTTGTTAAGCGAGGTGTAGGCGTAGCACGTTTTGTCAAACAAAATGGCAAGCAAAAGGTGCATGCAATCTACTGCATTGTCGCCAAGCAAATTGCAAACGTTTGCCATAAGCATCCTCAGTCGCCTAATTTCCTCCCCCTCGTAGATGGTGGAAAATCCAAAGCGATCGGATTGAAAATTGGTGTTGTCCTTGGTGATGCCCACCTGTCTTAGGCATTGCTGTGCCGTGCTTTCGACGTTTAGAAGTCCCATCAGCAAATGACGGGAATTGATTTCGCCAAATCTCTTGGCACGCTCGTAGCTGTCGGCATAGTCAAACACCTGCTGCAATCTTTCTGTGTACATAGCGCCTCCGTATTTGTTATATTGTACCATCTTTTACTTAGATAATCAAGAAGTTTTTTCAATTTACCACTTCAGTTTGCAACTTTTTTTGCTTTCAAGCAAAAAGCGACGCTTGTTGACAAAAAATGCCCTATACTGCAACAAAAAAAAATAGAGGCAACTAAATTCAACGACTCAAGCCCTGCACAAAACAAGCAAAAGCCTGTATAAAACTGCACCACAGCGCACTACGTCCCCCATCGTACAATAAAATTTTAGTAAACGATGCAACAAAAAAAGGGATGAATGCTCATCCCTTTGCTTTGCAAATCAGTCTACTGCTGCAATTACTTCCACTTCCACCAAAACGCCCTTTGGCAAATCCTTTACTGCCACGCAGCTGCGTGCAGGCTTGGATGTGAAATACTGTCCGTAAACTTGGTTGAAGGCGCCAAAATCTGCAATGTTTGCCAAAAAGCAGGTTGTCTTGATGACGTTGGCAAAGCTACTGCCGCCTTCCATTAGGACAGCTTCAAGATTTTTCATTACTTGCAGAGTTTGCCCCTCGATTGTGCTTTCCTCGACGTTGCCTGTTGCAGGATTGATGGCAATTTGACCGGACGAGTACAAAATGCCGTTGTAAACTTTTGCTTGGCTGTATGGTCCAATTGCACCGGGGGCATTGGGTGTTGCTACTGTTGTAATTAGCTTCATATTGGTCTCCTTAGATTAGTTTGTAGCCCATGCTTACAACGGCCTTTTCAATTTCGTCCACGTGGGCAAAATTGCGGGTTTCAAGCAACAGCTTTAGGTGACAGCCGTTGACACGGTTGCTTTCGCCGGCACGCTCGTGGTGGACGGACAATATGTTTGCGCCAAGGTCGGCACAAATTTTGGTTACCTTGGACAATTCGCCGGGGGTATCCATCAGCTCCAGCTTGATTTTGCAGGTACGTCCAAAGGTGCGCAAGCCGCTGTTGATTACTCGTGACAAAATGTTGATGTCGATGTTGCCACCACTTACTACGCAAACTACGTTTTTGCCACTTTCTACGTCAATTTTGCCGTGCATCATGGCTGCAACGCTTACTGCGCCTGCGCCCTCGGCAACCAGCTTGTACCTTTCGGCAAGGTAGACAATGGCAGAGGCAACCTCGGTGTCGGTGACGGTTACAATGCCGTCAACGTACTGCTGACAAAGGCTAAACGTCAAGTCGCCCGGTTGCTTTACGGCAATGCCATCGGCAATGGTGGATACAAAATCCAGCTTTTCTATTTTGTTGTGCGCAATGGAGTTGTACATAGAGGGTGCACCTTGACTTTGTACGCCGTACACCTTGATGGTGGGCTTAAGCTGCTTCAATGCAAATGCCACGCCCGAAATAAGTCCGCCACCGCCAATAGGCACCACTACCACGTCTACGTCGGGAAGCTGCTCGATCAGCTCCAAGCCAATTGTGCCTTGACCTGCAATTACGTCCACGTCGTTGAAGGGATGAATAAATGTGTAGTTGTGCTGCTGTTGAAGCTCGATTGCCTTGTTGTAGGCATCGTCGTAGACACCCGGCACCATACAAACCTCTGCGCCGTAGTTTTTGGTTGCTTCCACCTTGGCAAGAGGTGCGCCTGCCGGCAAGCAAATAAGCGTCTTTACGCCTGCCTTACGGCCTGCCAACGCCACGCCTTGAGCATGGTTGCCGGCAGAGCAGGCAATTACGCCACGTTGCTTTTCCTCGTCACTTAATTGCATCATTTTGTAATATGCACCACGTACCTTAAACGAGCCCGTAACCTGCAAATTTTCCGGCTTGACGTACACCTTGCAATCCTTGCGCATGGTGGTTGGCACAAGCTGAGTGTTTCGGATAACCTTGCCAATTACTTGTTTTGCGTGGTAAATCTTTTCGAGCGTAAGCATCAATAGTCCTCCTTAGTCCAAAAAGGTGACGGTTTCGTCCATTGTACGACGTATCTTGGGACGAATTTCGTCTGCCTCATTGGCGTAGCCCAATGCGAGTACAATCTTTACTTCCTCGTTGGTGCCGATTGCTTGCTGAATCATTTCTTGACAAAGAAGTCCAATCATGCAGGTCGAAAGTCCCAGCTCGGTTGCTTGAAGGCACATTTGCATTACAGCCAAGCCCACGTCAAAGGGACGGAAATCCTGCGCTGTCCACAAGGGCATTGCAGATTTGTCCACTACTACGGGTGGGGGTGTTGTTACGACAATCAGCTGTGGGCAGTTTGTCAAAAATGGGTTTTTGCCGTAGATTTGGCAGGCATCCTTTACCAAAGGCAAGGTTTTTTCACCACAAACGTGGAAATGCCATGGCTGACGATTGCGAGAGGATGGGGCAATCATGCCGGCCTCTAGCACCTTTACCAGCTTGTCGTGCTCGACAGGCTTGGTGGAGTAGTTGCGACAGCTTTGTCTTTGTGTAAACATTTGTTGAAGCATAAGCGTCCTCCTTGTATTAGGCAAACAGACCTTGATCGTATTGGGCTTGCTTGCGCTTGAATTGTTTTTTGTATGCAGAGTATGATATTGGTGCAAAAATAAGCACGTTTAGTATTTCGGCAATGACGTAACAAAACCAAATGCCGTTTTGTCCAAAGTAGTGATACAAAATAAATGCTGACGGAATCAAAAATATCAGCTGACGGCAAAGCGACATCAAAAGCGACGAGATGGGCTTGTTGATTGATTGCAGCATGTTGATGATGACAATTGCAAAGGCTGCAGGTACAAAGGCAATGCTTATTATTCTAAACGCAACTGCACCGTCGGCAATGATTGCCTCGCTTTGTGTCAAAATACCCATGATGTAATGGGGGATTGTTTGGAAAAGCACCGTGCCCACTACCATGATGGACAAGGAAATTACAAGCGCATTTTTGAAGGCTTGATTAAACCTTGTCTTAAGATTTGCTCCGTAATTGTAGCTTAGTATAGGCATTGTGCCTTGCATCAAACCAAACACCGGCATAAAGATGAAGGATTGCACCTTGAAATATGCCGACAAAACAAAAATACCCGTTGCGCTGTCCGTCAAAATGGCGTTTAGTATGATGGTGATTACAGAGCCCATTGCATTCATAATAAATGCAGGTAAGCCCACCTTTAGTATACGGGAAACGTACTTTTTGTTCAGTCTAAAGCCCTTAAGCGACAAGCTGACATCCTGCTTTTTGATGACAAACATGCTAAGTGTGTAGCCTGCTGCAAGCCATTGACCGATGACCGTTGCAAGGATTGCTCCCAGCACACCCCACTTAAACACAAAAATAAACAATGCGTCCAAAATGATGTTGCTTATTGCGCCTACAAGCTGACTTACCATTGGCGCCTTCATGTTGCCTGTTGCCTGCAAAATACGATTGCCCGTAATTTCCAGCAGCGAGCCAAGGCTTGCAGCCATGTAGATTGTAAGATACAATTGCGACTGCTTTGCTACAAAAACAGGGTCCGAGCAGTTGGTGGAGTTGACAAACGCTCTTACAAACGGGCCGGATACTGTAAATGCCAGCACCACCAGCACCAGCCAAGCAACAAAGGCAATTACTACTGCCGTCCTTGCTGCCAAATTTGCCTTTTCGTGATTGCCCTCGCCCAGCTTGCGTGCAATGTAAGCATTGGCACCTACGCCAATACCGATGGCTATGGCAACGACAAACATGGTCATCGGAAAGGCAACGCTTACTGCAAAAAAGCAATCGTCGCCCAGCACCGTGCCATTGTAGATGCCAATTTTGTTTTCCGTTATGTTAGAAACAAATATGGAGTCCACAATGTTGTAAAGCGATTGCACCAGCATAGAAAATATTGCCGGCAAGCTCATTTGCCATATAAGCTTGCTAATCTTTGTGCTTCGCATCTTGTCGGAATTGAGCGAAGCACCTTGTTGTATTTCTTTAGTTTCTTCCATTTACTCACCTATAAAACTACTTTTTGTAAGTACAAAATCTAATT
>JAFVXX010000103.1 GCA_017500905.1 Clostridia bacterium | reverse complement strand
TTTGGAGCTGATAACCGGATTTGAACCGGTGACCTCGTCCTTACCAAGGACGTGCTCTACCTCCTGAGCCATATCAGCGCAATGGTGCTAATTGCACCATCTTGATTATTATATACATTTTTTTACAAATTGTCAATTGGTTGCAAGCAACAAATTTTATTTTGTTTGGCTACGTTTGTCTTTTCCCACCAATTGGGCAACAATCGCCTTGCTTTTGTCGGTCAAACGGTGCAAAATTCGGTCTTCGTAGCGACTGCGCAATTCTGACAAATTCAAATTGGTAGATACAATCGTAACCTTGCCGTTTAGACAACGCTCGTTGACAAGCAGGTAAAGATATTCCATCGTCACGTTTTTAAGCACGTTTTCGGTGCCAAGGTCATCAATAACCAGCACGTCCACGTCGGTCAAATTGTCCATAATCACGCCCTTTTGCGCAAAGTCAGCCAAGTGATATTGCAAAAATGCGTTGTTAAGCTGATATGCCGTCATGCTAAGCACGTTGTAGCCGTTTTTGGCAAACTCGCACGCCATTGCATTGCACAGGTAGCTTTTGCCCGTACCCGTTTTGCCACTAAGCACAACGTTACAAATGTTGGTGTTGGGCCACTTTTTGCTAAATTCTTGGCAAAATTTGTACACAACAAGGTTTTTTGCGTCTGTCTCGGTGCTGTTGGCAAAGCTTTTGTTGGGATCAATATCACAATCGTCAAACAAAATTTTTGTCAATTCTGCAGTCAGGCACTTGCATTTTTTACCATTTGCAAAGCCGGTGTCGTTGCAAGTGGTGCAGTAAAACTTTGGCGCAAGGTCAGCAGGGGTGTAGCCGTACTTTTCAAGCAGATGCTTTTCCTTTTCAAGCAGCTTGTCCAATGGCTCACGGTATTGTTGCTCCTTAGCAGTGCCAAGCACCAATCCCAAATTCATCCTTGCCGTACGTATTTGTTGTTGGCAGTTGAACCAATCCAAGTGCGAGTCCAGCTTAGCCAACGTTTGATCGCAACGCAAAAATGCGTCATGGCGACGCTTGGCGAGTACGCTTTTGGCTTTGTCGAGGGCAATATTTTTCATTTACTAAATCTCCAGGTTTTCCAAATCGGTAAACAAGGCATTAATTTCGTCATCCGTGTAGTCATGTTGCTCAAAGGATGGCTTTTTGGCTCCTTGTGTTGCTTGTGGCAATGTGGCAACGGCCAGCTTTTGTGCCTGCTCCACGGTAGAAACGCCATTTTCCTTGTAGGTTGCCAGCACCTTGTTGGCGTATTGCAAGGGGTTAGAAGCAGCAGCGCTTTTTTCCACAGCCAATTCAATCAGCTGTGTCGACATCAGCCACCCCTCCGTCCAGGTTTTGTACAGTCTACGGTCGCTTGCCGTCACGTTGCGCACCAAGCCTGCCTTTTCCAGCAAATTTTTGATGGCCTTGTCGTGTGCAACAACGGATCTGACGTATTGGTCGATGCCGTCAAGGGTAGTAAGTCCCATTTTGTAAAACTTTTCCACCGTGCCGTCCAAACCACTCAGCGTACGGACGTTGTTTCTAAAGCAGTACTTTGCCAGCATAGCAAGGGTGTCAGCGTCAAATCCCAACTGAGTCCACTTGCAAACGTACTCATCCACAACTACGTCCAGCGATTGGTAGTATACTCCAAGGTTTTTCGTAACAGTCTTGGCAAGCTCAAACAACGCTTGCTTGTTTTGCTCGTAGGATGCAATTTCCTTTACGTCAAACGCCCCAATCTTGTGATATTCGCACATCAAAGCGTCCAGCTTTTTGATACCACCCGTCTTGCAGCCCTTTGCCACTTCGTTGATTACGTCCAACGTGTAGCCAAAGCCCTTGTACCACTTGTCGTACAATTCACGGTCGGCGTACTCAATTACACGGCGCAGCCTCATTGTTTTAAACAACACACGCAAGTCGTCGTCGTGCTTGAGGTTGGTAGTAAGGTTGTCAACCACCAGCTCGGCAGACAAATTGCCCTTTTGGTACTGAGCCTTTGCCACCGTCAGCACGTAAGGGTAGTTGATGTTGTTGCCCTTGTAATCCACGCAGTACTTAGCAACTGCCACCAAGGCCTCCCAATCAAATCCCTCGTGACGCTCCAAAAAGTCGTAGTACGCATTGTACTCGCTTACGCCAATCATGCGTCCTGTAATTACCTTTTGTATTTCCTTGCTAAACTTCGAGTACTTGCTGCTGCTTACCGTGCGCACGTTGTCATCG
>JAFVXX010000102.1 GCA_017500905.1 Clostridia bacterium | reverse complement strand
GGTAGATTTCCATTTCGCCCGGACTTTCGGTTGTGCCGGCAAGCAAGCTGCCCAGCATTACGCTTGCAGCGCCTGCGCCAATTGCCTTGACAATGTCGCCACTGTACTTAATACCACCGTCGGCAATTACCGTCTTGCCATACTTGTCGGCCTCCTCTGCGCAATTTAGAACAGCAGAGAATTGTGGTACGCCTACACCTGCTACTACACGAGTTGTGCAAATGGAGCCTGGGCCAATACCTACCTTTACAATGTCTGCGCCGTTTTCGATTAGCGCACGTGTTGCTTCGGGAGTTGCGACGTTGCCACCAATTACAGGAAGGGTTGGGTACTTAGATTTGATTTGCTTGACAATATCCAAAACCTTTTGACTGTGTCCATGTGCTGTATCTACTGCGATGAGGTCGACTTGTGCCTTGACAAGCTCTTCAACACGCTCCATTGTGTTGGCAGCAGTGCCTACTGCAGCTGCAACCAGCAAACGGCCCTTTTTGTCCTTTGCTGCATTTGGATACTTGATTGCCTTTTCGATATCCTTGATTGTAATCAGCCCACGAAGCACACCGTTGCTATCTACAATTGGAAGCTTTTCGATGCGGTGCTTGCCAAGGATTTCTTGAGCCTTAGATAGGTCGGTACCAACAGGTGCTGTTACAAGATGATCCTTTGTCATTACGTTTGCGATTGGTTGGTTGAAATCCTTTTCGAAACGAAGGTCACGGTTGGTCAAAATGCCTACCAGTACGCCCTTGTCATTGACGATGGGTACACCACTGATTTTGTACTTTGCCATCAATGCCAATGCATCGTTGACAGAGTTTTGCGGATAAAGGAAAAACGGATCGGTGATTACGCCGTGCTCGCTACGCTTTACCTTGTCTACGTTGTCGGCTTGTTGCTCGATTGTCATGTTTTTGTGCAAAACGCCAAGACCACCTTCACGTGCCATTGCAATTGCAAGCTTGTGTTCGGTGACAGTATCCATTGCCGCAGAAATCAGCGGAATGTTGAGCGTGATGCCCGGGCAAATTGTTGTGCGTAAGTCGATGTCTGCAGGCAAAACGTTGGATGGACCCGGTATGGTCAACACGTCGTCATAAGTAAGGCCTTCAAATAAAATCTTTTCCATTGTTCCCCTCCGTGAGATAAATTTTTCGGTCAAAATAGCAAAAAATTGCTTGTCAAAGGAACAAGCAATCTTAAGTTTCGGTCTGCCGAATTTACATATAGGATAAACTTTTGTTGTAATCACATCAAAAATTGTTCCTGATGTAAATTATTTATTAATTTTAACAAATAATTTGTCAATTGTAAAGACTTTGTGGACAAATAATTGTAAAAAATTTGAAAAATTTGATATTTTGCGTCACACGTAGCAGTACGTATGACAAAAATGTGACAAAATACAAAAATCCACGGCACAGTGCCGTGGATTTTGTTGTATCAAAATTAGTTTTGAATGATGTCCTTGACCTTCATCAAGCGAACAGTTGCCGCACGCTCGTTTTCATCAAGCTTCATCTTGATAAACTTGATTGTTTCTTGCATTTGTGGAATCATGATGTTTTCCAATGCGTTGACACGGCGCTTGTTCTTTTCGATTTCGTCAGC
>JAFVXX010000011.1 GCA_017500905.1 Clostridia bacterium | reverse complement strand
GGCTGCGCCCGTTGCAACCTTTTGGAGTGGATAATTGTACTTGTTTACTACCGAGTAGGTGTACAGCAGCAATGGAGCAATTGCTTCCTTTTGGATATCCATACCCTCGTAACTGGTTGTCAAGCGATAGCAAAGGCGTAGGCTTTTTGGGCTGTAATCCATCGAGCCTGCCATAAGTCTGCTGTTGATTAGGTTTGCTGCTTGCGCTACCTCGTTTGTGCAGCCCTCGTCTGCCTTAAATGGCAGGTCGGACAATACGTACACCAGACACAAATCCTTGTGGACGCAAACAAGGTGCTTTACCTCCATTTTGTCCCCTGCAATGTAAAACTCGACGCTAAGCTCTTCGTCGTTTGTTTTGTACTTAAGCTTGTAGCCGTCGCAAACCTCTTGGACAAGCTTGTATACCCTTTTTGCTTCTTTTTCTTTATTGAAAGCCATGGCTTGTTACCTCCTTTGATGTATACATTATAGACCTTGCCAAAACCAATGTCAATACCAAAACGACTTTTTTTTGCCGTATTTTTCGGCTAATTTGCTCACGCACTAAATATACTATCTTGGGGGGGGTGTATGAAGAAAAACTTGTTTTGGTGGACGTTTTCGGCATTTGCGGTAACCAGCCTTTTGGGTACGCTTTTGCACTTTTCCTTTGACTGGACGGGTGGCAAATTGTTTGTTGCCCCTTTTAGTGCTGTAAACGAATCTACGTGGGAGCATATGAAGCTGTCGTTTTTCCCGATGGTGGCGTTTGCGCTTTTTCAACGCATTTGGTACAAAAGGGTAGCTGGCTACTGGAAGATAAAAACCGTTGCAATTTTGCTTGCGTTGTTTTTGGTGCCTGCGCTGTTTTACACAGTAAAGGGCGTTGTGGGCAAGGTGCCCGATTGGGTAAACATAGTAGAGTTTTTTGTTGTGCTGCTTGCTGCCTACGGGTGGGAATACTTGCACTTTACCAAGCCAACCAAACCTGCAAAAAATTGGATTTACCTAAGTGTTTTGGCTGTAATTGCCCTATCCTTTGCCCTGTTTACCTTTTTCCCTCCCAAATGGGCAATATTTGTAGACCCCGTAACGCTGGGCAGAGGCATTGTGTAGCAAATGGTGGAGATGACGGGACTTGCCACCAAAAAAACTTTGATTTTTTTATTTAATGTTGACAGGCATTGTCATATTTAGTATGATATAATAAAAGAAAAAGGGAGGGCAAACCATGCAAAACCAACCAACTACGCCTGTAAAAGTGTTTTTTGACAGGCAACACAAAAACGATTACTACTCTCGCCTTTATCACAGAGTTGAAAACAAGCCAGAATTTATATTGCTGGAGTATCCATTGCACTATGGCGACGTTTCCAACATTCCACACAGCAACGCAAAAGCCGTTGAAGCCTTTGGTTACGCACCAGTTGACGAATATTACAGCCAATTAAAAAAGTACTTAAAGGCTCTTTCTTGTTTGCCAACAAATACTCCTATTGAAATTTTTGTAACTGAGTATGGCTCACACGAGATTGTCAGCTTGTACTACTTTGCAAAGAAATTTTCTGCTTTTAGTAACGTTTGCGTAAAGTGCGTCAAGTTTAATCAAGAACTTGAAATTGTAAGCACAACGCCGCTTACAAAAGAATTGATAAAAACTCTTGCGGAAGAGTGGGAAGCGGCCGCCTCTTCGGAAATACGACTTGTCAAAAACAACAAGCTGGTTTCTTACGATGCATATGACGCAATGCGATTTGTATACCCACTTCTTACAAAAACTTATCAGACAGGACTACAACTATTTGGCAAATTGCACGACAAATATGCACCTGTAGGATTCAAAGTAGATATGGACTCGTTTTTTTACGTGTTGCAACTTATGATAGACAACGAATGGATTGAGCGCACTCACTCAACAGACACTATGTCTGGCTATCCCGATTTGTTTCCTGAACAAGGCTTTAGAATATTAGACGAAAGGGAATATTATTGCTGTCCTAGGGAAACAAAAACTCTTGCCGAATGGAAAAAGGACGTAAGCATTAGATGGTATGGCACATTAAAAAAATCATTTGGTACACACTTTGGCAAAGACGTATACTTGCCTTCCAAAAGGTTGCCTACAGGTGGTTGCCTTCCAATATTAGTCCACGTTGAGGGCGACCTTTACCAACGCACTTGCCATACCGAACTGCAGTTTAGCGAGTTCTATGAAACCCGTAAAGGAAACGAAGCTATACTTGCTGACGAAACGGAAATAAAGCCTCTTGACGTTTGGCTAAAAAGATTTAGGCTGTTTGACGAAAATATGACCTTGGTTGATAGTGGCAAAACGCACCACGGCAAAAGGGTTGTACTTGTAACATGCTTTACCGGCCACAATAGCTGCAAGCTTGTTAACGTCTGTGATGACCAGTATCGCCTTGTCGAAAATGCAGAATTGCGCAAAAGCGAGTTTTTTAAAAAATAATTTGTCAAAATTATCAATAGGTATTAAAGTTTTTGGTTGCTTGTGGTATAATGCTTGCAAGGAGTGCTACCTATGACGGATTTTGAAAAAATAAAGCAGTTTTTTGTACAGCATCAGGGTAGATTTGTTGGCTACAACGTAATTGATAGCGACACGGTAAAAGCAAAAGGTTTCCCCTCCGACTACCTTTACAAGCATATTTTGCACAACGAGGACGTCAAGGACTTTTTTGCGTTGGAGTTTCCCTTTGACTCCAAGACGGGGCTTGTGGACGTTGATTCGCTGGACAGCTTTGTGTTTGACTTCTACTTTGTAGACTACGGCGACAAGATTGTAATTGACGATGCAGGGCGCACCTTTCTGTGCGGAGTAGAGGCCTACGAGGGCAACGGGGTGATTGCAAATCACAGCGACGTAACGGACAACTACCTTGCCAAAAACGGCCTATCCTACTTCAACGGCTACGGCATTGCAAAGCAAACAAGCCTTGCCACCTTTGTGCAGGATGCCATCACCTTTGTAAAGTCGTTGCAAACGCTAAACAACGCACAGCCCTACCCACCATACATATTGGAGCTGAACGACGCCAAGGAAGTTGTTGACGTGCTGACTCGCTGTTGGGTAAAGGGCGAAAAGCTGTCCGACGGCAAAAGCACCAAAAGGGTTGCATTGTTTGACAACTACAAACAAATGCAACAGCATCGCAGTTGCCCCCAAAGCAGTTACCCACCTTTTTACAACAAGCTGCGCTTTGTAGGAGTGTTTGTAAACAGCAACGGCCAGGTGCTGCTACGTCGCAAGGCAAAGTGCAATCGCAAGCCCTACAGCTTTGCCATTGACGACTTTGTTACCAAGGATGACGGCAACAGCCTGATTGCGCTTCAACGTGCAGTGCACGATAGCTTTGGCTTTGAGTTTTGGTGGGGAGAATTTGCACCAACGGTAACAACAAACGCAGGTAAGGAAATTTGCGACTACTTTGTTGTGCCTTGCTTTGACGTGGAGTTGACCCAGTTGCAGCAAAGCGACAAATATCTTTACCAATGGGTAGAAAAGGAACAATTGCTAAACCTACTTGCAACAAACAAGTTTGCCACCCACTACTCCACCACACTTATTCAATATTTGTTGGAGCAAACAAAATAGTATTTACAAAATCACTAAAAAAGCAGTCGCAAGTGCGACTGCTTTTTGTTTGTTTTCATAATTGCAATGATTGTTACCAAATTACAATGCGTTTTTGTGGAGCAATGTACATTTGGTCGGTATCCTTTACGTCAAAGGTGGCATACCACTCGTCAAAGTTGCGAGGAGGCATGTTGGCACGCATAATGCAGGGACCGTGTACGT
>JAFVXX010000010.1 GCA_017500905.1 Clostridia bacterium | reverse complement strand
GGTACAAACAAAAATCTTACATAGGCAAATTGAACTTAAATTTTCCCATTCACATGACGTGAGAATCATGATTAACACTCCGTTATACGAAATGATGAAGGCGGAGCGAATCAAAGTAAACACTTTTCACCATCAAGCAATTAAAACGCTTGGAGAGGGGCTTGAAATTATGGCGCTTGCAGAGGACGGTATCATCGAGGCGGTTTATTCGTCTGGAAGACAGTACATCCGTGCATATCAATGGCACCCTGAAAGATTATTTGAAACAGATACGCAAAGCCGTATAATCTTTGAAGATTTTATTTACAATTGCAAATCTTAAAATATACCTTTTACTTTCACAACCCCCGTTTTTGCCCGATTTTGAGACCTTTTGCTCTCTTGACCCCACGTCGAGAGTGTCGTTTGTCTCACGAGAAAGGAGTTACTATGATTTTATTTAGACCTGTTGGCGAAAAGGAAAAAGAATTGATTGAGCAAAGCGGTTTTACGAGGTTTCCGCCGAGACTTGATTGGCAACCAATTTTTTATCCCGTGCTAAACCAACGCTATGCGGAAGAAATTGCAGGGAAATGGAACACAAAAGACCCAAATTCGGGATATAAGGGTTATGTCACCCAATTCGAAGTTGATGACGATTATATATATTCTTTTGCTGTTCAAACTGTTGGTGCTTCTTACCATCAAGAACTATGGATACCTGCGGAGGAACTTGATAATTTTAATACTCATATTATTGGGAGAATCAAAATAATCAAAGAACTTTCGTAATATAAAAATAAAATCCCTCCTCTATCTTTAGCGCAAGACATTTATCAATTATAAACCGTTTACTGCAAAAATAAAAAACGCACTATGCATTAAAGGAGAACCCCTATGGAAAAGAAAATCAACAACACACTGCTTTTTACAGGCAAGGATGGTTCGCAAATGGTATTTCACGTGCTGTTTACCTACCACAGCGACAACTTCAACAAGGATTACGCCGTGTTTTACAACGAAGCAGACGAAAACGAAGTAATAGTCTACGCCTACGATGCCGATTTAACACTTTCGGTAGTACAAACAGAAGAGGAGTACGCCGAGCTTGACCAAGCCTTGCAACAATTTGACCAAGAGCAAGCAACCAACAACTAACTCACCGTCACACAAGGAGATCAACTATGAAAAAACGCAAATCACTTGTAGTAACAGGCTTTGTGCTTGCAGCAATTTTGCTGTTTATGGTAACAATCAACCTAATCCCACCAAAGAAAAACGTTGATACCAACCCATTTGTTGTGCAGGAGGGCGCATTACCCATGCTTGCAGCGCACCGTGGTGGTGGCGATTGCAATCCCGAAAACACAATGCTTGCCTTCCGTGAGGCAGTCAACACCTATCACGTAGATATCATCGAAAGTGACCTGTACCTAACCAAGGATGGCTACCTTGTATACAATCACGACGCCTACGTAGACGAAACCTGCAACGTCAACGGCGACGTTTCTATTGCCGAAGTCAAGGCTCTTTGCCAAACAACGTCCAACCGTCACTACATAGAAGACATGACCTTGGCACAGCTTCAAACCTACAACTTTGGCTACTACTTCACCAACAGCAACGGCGATCGCATCTACAAGGACGAAACCAACCTTGCAGACACAGGATTGCAAATTGCAACAATCGAGCAGCTTTTTGAAGAGTTTTACACCTCCAACCCCAACTTGTTGTTTATTGTAGAAATCAAAAACGAGGGCGAGCGTGGCTTTGAGGCATGCAAAATTTTGTACGAAACCTTGCAAAGATATCCCAACTACATGGACCAAATAGTAGTAGGCACCTTCCACGACGAAATCGAAACAGAGCTTAAAGACAAGTACCCATCCTTGATGCGTGGCGCACCAATGGGTACGGCTGCAAAGTTTCTTGTAACGCAAATGTTGGGTGTCAATCTGTTTGACAACGGCGACTTTGCCTGCTTGCAAATCCCCATGGAGTACGACGTAGGCATCACGCTAAATTTGGCAAAAAGCAACTATATTCGTCGTGCCCACAGACGCAACGTTGCAGTGCAATATTGGACAATCAACGATGCCGACGAAATGCGTATGCTAATCGAGTTGGGCTGCGACTGCATCATGACGGACAACCCTGCGCTTCTAAACCAAGTGCTTGAAGAATATCGCTAACGCAACTTCAATCTGCCAAACGCCAACCCTTTTTATGCACGCTGTTTAAGGTAATTTTTGTCAAACGAGCAAATTAAAACAGCCGTTTTGAATCAATGTTGCAATTTTGGTTGCAAATTTTTACTAAATAGGGTATAATAAGCATTACTGTGCTAGGTGGGGAGCTGGCGGTGCCCTAAACTCGCAATCCGCCATAGCGAGGCTGAATGTTGCAGACGGCTTTTATTGTGGAAAGCAGGAACAAGTAAGGAGTGTTGATCGCAAGGTCTTGTGCAACGCAACGCCGTGAACCGTGTCAGGACAGGGATGTAGCAGCACTAAGCGGATTTTTGCGTGTGCCACGAGGGTGCTTTGTGGGAGCCACCTGCTTGGATACCGTTTCGGCAGTAACTGACAACTGCAAATGCACAGTCTTAGATAACAATCGCCTTGCGTTTGCAAGGCGTTTATGTTATCTACATCAATCTTAGGAGATTTACTATGCTACAGGAAAAAATTACTCGCATCAACGAGCTTTCTCGCAAGGCAAAGACGGTTGGCTTGACCGAGGACGAAAAGGCCGAGCAACAAGCACTTAGAAAGGAGTACATTGCCGAGTGGAGGCTGGGCTTGCAGCAAACCCTTGACAACACCTACGTTGTTGATTCGGAGGGAAACAAGCGCAAGCTGGAAAAAAAGGGCAATTAAGCAGTGCTTTTGTGTAAATTGCTTGACAAAGGCACAAAATAAATATATTATATATTTATCTCAAT